>JABSPG010000056.1 GCA_013214445.1 Ekhidna sp.
TGTGTACCTCCAGCCTTGATTTGGGTGTTGACTTTCGTCCGGTTGATACAGTAATTCAGATTGGCGGACCTAAGGGAGTTTCGCGTTTTCAGCAGCGCGCAGGTCGTAGTGGGCATGGTCCCGGTGAAGTAAGCAGGATCTATTTTGTGCCGACGCATTCTTTGGAGTTGATTGAAGGTGCTGCGCTTCGTGACTCAATCAAGAAGGGACAGTTTGAGCAACGAAAGCCGTTAGAGAAATGCATGGATGTGCTTGTACAATATTTGGTTACTTTATCAGTCAGTGGTGGATTCAAGCCTTTGGAGATTTTAGAAGAGGTAAAAGAGACTTATGGATTTAGAAACCTGACCGGACCAGAATGGAAATGGGCTTTAGAGTTTATTACTACGGGAGGTAGTACATTAGGTGAGTATGATGAATTTGCAAGAGTTTATAATGACGATGGAGTCTACAAAATAGTAAACCAAAAAGCAGCCTTTCGTCATAAACTCTCCATTGGTACCATAGTAGGTGATCCCGCAATGAGTGTAAAGTTCATTTCTGGTGGTCATTTAGGCACAGTGGAGGAGAGCTTCGTGTCGAAGCTTAACCCTGGAGATACGTTTTGGTTTGCAGGTCAAAATCTAGAGTTTGTAAGAACGAAGGATCTTACGGTATTGGTTAAGAAGTCAAAAAAGAAATCTGGAAAGACTCCTGCATGGGGTGGGGGCAGACTTCCCCTGTCATCGTTGCTTTCCGATCAGATAAGAGAGAAACTCCAAGCCAGTACCGAGGGGAAATATGAGTCGTCAGAATTAAAGAAAATTAAGCCAATTCTTGATTTACAAAGCAGAATGTCCATTGTTCCAGGTATCGATGAATTGCTTATTGAAAAAGTTGAGACGGAGTATGGACATCATCTGTTCTTTTTCACATTTGAGGGAATGTTTGTTCATGAATTACTCGGAGGTTTGATTGCCTATCGTCTCAGCAAAAACCAAAGGATAACTTTTTCTATTTCCATGAATGATTATGGTTTTGAGCTCTTGTCTGACCAAGAAGTAGCGATCGAAGAAGCTTTGGAACTGGATCTATTTTCAGAAGATAATCTCTTTGAAGATCTAAACGAGTCAATCAATATGACTGAAATGGCGCAGCGAACGTTTAGAGATGTAGCGACGATTGCAGGTTTGATTTTCCAAGGATACCCTGGTAAATCTGTTAGAGCAAAACACTTGCAGGCCTCTTCAGGGATACTCTATAAAGTATTTGCGACATACGATGAAAACAATCTTTTGATCAAGCAAGCAATAGACGAAGTAATGAATCTCCAGTTAGATCAATCGCGATTTATGCACGCAATTAGGAGAATCAATACGCAGAGAATCGTCCTTAAAGAGGTGCAGAAGCCAACTCCTTTTGCGTTTCCCATTTTGGTAAGTTTGATCCGAAGACAAAAACTTACCACCGAACAAGTGACAGATCGTATTTTGAAAATGCAAATGGAACTAGAGAGATCTGTAGCCAGAAGCTAAAATTATTTTATTCTTGCATTCATAATTCATTGTAACAATGCGACAAATTATTTTGATCTTTTTTACGCTGTTTTCATTTACGCTAGATGCACAATCAATCGTAGGTAAGTGGAAAACGATAGACGATGAATCAGGAAAAGCGAGATCAATTGTGGAGATCTTTGAGAGAGAGGGTAAGTACTTTGGTAAGATTGAGGAGATTTTTACGGAGGATGATGAAGAGCTTGACCCAGTTTGTGAAGAATGTAAGGATGATCGAAAAGGACAGAAGATTATTGGGATGGAGATTATCACAGATATGAAGTTCAATAAGAAAGATAATCAATACATAAAAGGTGAGATTTTGGATCCTGAGAATGGAAATATCTACGATTGTAAGCTTTGGATTGAGGAGGGAAGCCTGAAGGTAAGAGGGTATTTACTTTTTTTCTACAGAACACAGACATGGCTACCTTATAACGGTGATTAATTGTGAGGTTGAGATCAAGGGAGAGGTACTGACACTACTTCCGCAGCGGGGTATTTATTGGGCTGCTAAAGAAACATTGATTATCTCTGATCTCCATCTAGGAAAGGCAGGCCATTTTAGGAAACATGGGATACCAGTATCGACCAATGTGCACAGAGTAGATCTTGCCATTTTAAAATCACTGATTGTTGAATACGATCCAAAAGACGTGATTCTGCTCGGTGATCTTTTTCATAGCTCGGAGAATAGGGAATGGGATCATTTCATTGAGTTTATTGAGGTGTTTGATTCGGTTCAATTCATCTTAGTTGAGGGGAATCACGATATTTTAGATGAGTATCCTCCTACTTTGAAAGTTCAAAAGAAAATTGAACTTGAGCCTTTCTCTTTTACACATATAAAGGAGGATACTGCAGACTATAATCTATCAGGCCACATTCATCCAGGAGTTTCAATTAGGGGGCGGGCAAGGCAAAGCATCACTATGCCATGCTTCTATTTTTCCGATCATCATGGCGTGCTTCCGGCGTTTGGTCAGTTCACAGGAATAAAAAAAATAAAGCCAATGCAAAGAGACTTGGTCTTTGGTATTGTTGAAGACCGTGTTATTGAATTAACGTAATTATTCGCGTATTTTACAATGCTGTAACCCCATTTTCACCAGTAGGGGTTACCAAATCATAATTAATCGTATTAAAAACTGGCTTGGTGTATGAAAGACAGTGAAATACTGGAAGGTATTCGTCGAGGGGACGAACGTATGCTTGACTATCTCTATAGGAAATATTATAGAATGATGACCAAGATAGTTCTTTCTAAGAGCGGTACTGAGGACGAGGCTAAAGACGTATATCAAGAAGCTCTTTTGGTTTTTTGGCAGAAGGCTGTAAGTGGAAATTTGGTGTTGACTTCAAAGATCAGTACCTACATTTATAGTATTTGTCTCAATCAATGGCGGAAAGAGCTGGACAGGAAAACACGATTGAGTTCGGAAGAGGTAGACGGACAAGAGTTTCAATCTCACGACGCTAAAGAGCGTTTGAAGATAGTGATGGACTGTATTTCACAATTGGGTGATGTTTGCAAGAAGGTACTTACCTACTATTACTTTGACGGCCTCAAGATGCCTGACATAGCAGATAAGATGAATTTTGCAAATACTGATACAGCCAAGACGAAAAAATATAAGTGCAAGAAAAAGCTAGATAGTTTAATAAAAAGCAAATACACCACCGAGGACTTTTTTGACTAGATATGACTGAAATTAACCAAGAACACATCGACGATTTTCATTCGGGTAGAATGAGTGAAGGACAAGCTAGGGACTTCAATACAGCTTTAGAATCTGATCCTGACCTGCAAGCAGAGAGTAATTTTCAGTCAGAAGTAATTGAAGGTGTTAGGGAGTTTCGGAAAGCAGAATTGAAATCCAGATTGGATGCGATTTATGTTGGTCCTACTTTGCTGGAGTTTGCACAGCAATCTGCTCTTGTAAAATCAATTGGTGGTGTGCTGGTTGCTTCTGCCGTAGGTGGTGGGATTTATTTCTATGGAGAAGCCCAGAAAGAATTATTGGATCCGAAGGTGATCGAGATCACAGCACCGAACCAAGAAATTGTTTCTGAGGATTTTATTTGGGAGCTTGGAGTTGAGAAGGAAGAAGTCAAGCCGGTTGAATTAGAGAAAATTGAAGATCTCCGCAGTAGTGATTCAGAAGCGTTTGTTGCAATAAAGCAAGACCAAATTATTGAAACAGATAGTGAGAGCTCTGCAGACAAAGTATTCCAACCCTCTTTTACTGCTCCTGCCGTGGGGAATATCGAAGAAGAGAATGGATTTATATCTACTGATTTGGATGAGCTGCCAGAGGATGCCGCTTCAGTTGTTTCAGCAAATCCAGTTAATGTAGAAACGGAGTATAGAAGAAGTCTGAATATTAAGTATAAGTACTACGATGGGAAGCTCTTCCTTAGTGGAGATTTTGATAGAGAACAATATGAAATTTTGGAGATCAATAGTTCTAGCTCAAGAAGAATCTTCGTCTATTATTTGGATAAATACTACCAAGTCGGAATTACAGATAAACTGACAGACCTTCCAGAGGTCAAGGATGAGAAGTTATTGAGCGAGCTGTCTGCTATCCGAACGAATAAATAGAATCTGCTCTAAAACATTTCCATTTTGCCTAAATTCGTGGCTCAATGGAGGAAAAAAAGGTTAGAAAGAAACGAAAGCTCGGGAGCTATCCTTTTGTGAGTGTTGTGTTCAGCATCACTGTAGCTCTTCTGGTTTTGGGAGTGTTTGGCTGGCTCGTTCTCCACAGCTCCAGACTGAGTACACGCATTCAGGAAAACATAGAAGTTCAGGTCTATTTGAATAAAAGTATCTCGAGATCAGATATTACTAAGATTCAAACCTCGATTGCTAGCAAACCCTATGTCTTAATCAAAGAAATCCCACAAGTTACCCTTGTCACCAAAGAGGAAGCAGCCAAGCAATTTGTGGAAGCAACAGGGGAGGATTTTACAGACTTTTTAGGAGATAATCCTTTGCGAGACCTTCTGACTGTCAAGATAAAAGGAGACTATCAAGCACTTGATAGTTTAAAGATGGTCAAACGTGAGGTTGAAGCCATGAGAGGTGTATTTGAAGTTGAGTTTGAAGAAAGTTTAATAGATAGCATTAATAAGAACTTGACCCGCATAGGTTTCATCCTACTAGGAATAGCAATTTTTGCCTTGATAGTGGTTATCATTTTGATAAATAATACCATCAAACTTGCACTTTTTTCACAGCGGTTTTTGATACGAAGCATGCAGCTAGTTGGTGCCACCAGTTCATTTATTCAAAGACCATTTCTTGTGAGATCGGTGCTATACGGTCTTTTTGCAGGTGTTTTTGCTAGTGGAATCATTTATGCCTCTACAGTTTATCTAAACTCTATGATTGAAGGTTTAAAAGAACTACAGGATGTCAATGGATTCTTGATCCTTTTTGGAGTTATACTCCTAATTGGAATGCTTGTTGGTTATTTGAGCTCCTTGAGAGCTATTAGAAAATATTTAAAAATGTCATTAGACGAACTTTACTGAACATGTCAGAAAAAAGAAAGCTTGCTTTTTCAAAAGCCAACTACATCATCATGCTGGTTGGAGTTATTGTTTTAGCCTCAGGATTCATAATTATGACACTTGATTCTGAGCCTTATGGATTCGGGTTTGTAGGATTAACTCTAGGACCAATTATCGTAATGCTTGGTTTTATCATTCAATTTGTTGCCATTTTCTACAAGCCAAAGGCAAATTCTGATTCAGAATGAGTGCGATAGAAGCACTGATTTTAGGGGTAATACAAGGTCTAACAGAATTTTTGCCTGTTAGTAGCAGTGGCCATCTTGAGATTGGTTCAGTTCTGTTAGGTGCTCAGAGTTCTGATAATCTACTCTTTGCCATTGTGGTACATTTAGCAACTGCTCTTGCCACAATTGCCGTGTTCAGGAATGATATTCTTACACTGTTAAAGGATATTTTCAAGTTCCAATGGAACGAATCAACTCAATTTGCAGCAAAGATTCTACTTTCCATGTTTCCGGTATTTGTTGTGGCGATCTTCTTCAAGGATCAGATCGAATCTTTGTTTACTGGAAATTTGGTTTTGGTGGGATCAATGTTGTTGATAACAGGAGCATTATTACTTTTTGCTCACTATAAGAAAGACGGTTCCCGATCAGTAGGTTTTGGTAGTGCGCTAATCATAGGTCTTGCTCAAGCGTTTGCGGTTTTGCCAGGTGTCTCCAGATCCGGGTCTACGATTGCTACTGCGCTCATATTGGGAGTGGAAAAGTCTAAAGCTGCCCGGTTTTCTTTTCTAATGGTATTAATACCGATCTTGGGAGCAAGCCTACTAGAGGTTTTAGACTATGCTGAGAATACTGCCGTTCATAGCATTAGCGCCTTAAGTTTAGTAGTTGGTTTTCTATCCGCCTTTTTGTCAGGTTTTGTAGCTTGTAAGTGGATGATTGCAATCGTCAGGAAAGGTAAGCTCACCTATTTTGCATATTACTGCTTTATTATTGGAGGCATTGCCATAATTGCTGGGTAGGATGGAGAATACATACGAAGAAGGTCGATTGTTGCTAATCAATAAGCCCGTAGACTGGACCAGTTTTGATGTGGTAAAAAAGCTTCGCTATACACTCAAGGTCAAGAAGATTGGCCATGCAGGGACGCTAGACCCACTCGCCACGGGCTTGCTGATTATTGGTACAGGTAAGTACACTAAGAAGCTTAATGAACTGCAAGGATTAGATAAAGAATATTCAGGGATTATAGAAATAGGAAAAACAACACCTTCTTTTGATCTTGAAACGGATTTTGATTCAGAATCTAATTGGGAACATTTGGGTCCCGAAGACTTACAGCATGCAAAGGAGCAGTTAACAGGTTTTATTGAGCAAATTCCTCCCGCACATTCAGCCATTAAGATAGACGGAGAGCGTGCTTATAAAAAAGCACGGAAAAATAAGGAAGTGAGACTTGAGCCAAGAAGTGTTGAAATAAAACGGTTCGATATCGACCATAGTAACCTGCCAGAAGTAGGGTTTTCAGTTGCCTGCTCGAAAGGCACATATATCAGAAGCTTGGCAAATGATTTTGGTCAGAAGCTAGGTGTTGGAGGGTATTTGAAGAAGTTGGTTAGAACAAGCATTGGAGACTATAAGTTGGCTGATGCGATGGATTTACAAGACTTTATTAGCCAGCATAATGAAGGTCATTGATGATATACATGCTTTTGAGAAATCAGATTACTCTGTAGTAACTATTGGTACTTTTGATGGTGTTCACATTGGTCATCAGACCATCCTGAAAAGGGTGGTTGATGATGCAAAATCACACGACGGAAAAAGCACGCTCATTACATTTTGGCCACATCCGAGATTCATCTTAAACAAAGATCCGGAATCTCTGCAGCTACTTAGTACTTTCGATGAAAAAGTGGCATTGGTTGAAGAGATCGGGATCGATTTTATTCTGAAAATTGCCTTTACTCCTGATTTTTCACGACTTTCAGCAAATCAGTTTGTTCAAAACATACTTGTAGGAGGCGTTGCAACGAAGCAGCTATACATCGGATACGATCATCATTTTGGAAAAAATAGAGAGGGAAACATCGACTTTTTGAAAGCAAATGCTTCCAACTACGGATTTGAGGTTAACGAAATTTCAAAGCAAGAAATTGATCATGTAGGCGTTAGCTCAACAAAGATCAGGCAAACATTGCAGTCTGGGGAGATACACATGGCCAATTCATTACTTGGACGAAACTACTCCTTGTCTGGAACAGTTGTTGATGGAAACAAGAAAGGCCGATCCATCGGTTATCCTACAGCGAATGTCCAAATCCCTGAGTCATATAAGCTACTTCCTGCAGATGGTGTGTACGCAATTAGGGCTCAAGTACAAGGACTTAAGCTGGAAGGAATGCTAAATATTGGTTTTAAGCCGACGGTAAACGGAACAGAGCGAACCATTGAAGCCCACCTTTTTGATTTTAATGGCGATCTTTATCAAGAAATTATTGAAATAGAATTTGTACGTCCCATTCGAAAGGAGATGAAGTTCAAGAGTCTGGAACAACTACAAAAACAACTTGATATCGATAAAAAAACAGCGATCAAACTACTTTATGAGGCTTAAGAATGTAGTATGTGTGTTGCTTTTGTTTGGTTTGGTGAATTTTGCTTGCCAGCGAACAGAAGAATTGAGCGATTTTACCGAAGAAGATGAAATGCTTTTAGGAGAAAAGCTCTCACAAGCTATCGCAGAAAGTGACACATATGTGATTATTTCTCCGGAGGCAAATACTACTTCTTACAGTTATGCAAATAGCAGACTATTGGAATTGACCAGTAGCAGTGCGATTTCCAAAGGTGAGGATTTCAACTGGTCAATCACCTTGTTAGAAGATGAAAGTCGTCAGGCCTTTGCACTGCCTGGCGGTTATTTGTATGTCACAAGTGGGATGATCTTTTATTTAGATAATGAAGATCAATTTGCTGGTCTTTTAGCGCATTTGATCGCGCATGTGAATGAATCTCATGTCTCCGAAATCCTCTTCTTTAGATATGGAGTAAATGGTTTGAAAACCATCATGCAGCAAGGCAATACTGAAGACTTAGTCGAGGTAGTTCAGTATTTAGACTTATTTGATGGTGTGGCTCAGTTTTCCAGATCGCACGAGCTGGAGGCAGACACGCTGACAGTTTCCATACTATCTGAAACTAGCCAATCTTGTGAGTCTTCAGGGCTTTTGCTTGATAGGGTTTTAAACCTTCAACCAGAGCAGCAATCACAATTTATCAGTGCACACCGAATCGATACCAGTAGGGTTTCCAGTATTGCACAGGAGGTTCAGAATGTTGGTTGTGATAGTGCAATAGATGAGGAATCAAGAAATAGATATCGGTCGTTTAGAAATTCTCTCCCTTGATTTTGCAACAGTATCTAAATTGGATAGAATAGTTCTTACAACCAAATTCATAATCATACCATTAACCACACACATATATGAAAAAATCTGAAATCAAGTTCGTGGTAGAGCTAGATAATGAGAATATCCCCGAAAAAATCATGTGGGATGCAGATGAAAAGGAAACCGAAGGGTTGTCTGAAACAAAATCCATAAGCTTATCTCTTTGGGATCAAGAGAATAAGAATACGATGCGCATTGACTTGTGGTCAAAGGACATGCCAATGGATGAAATGAAGCACTTCTACATCGACTGTCTTGGTGGACTTGCACAAAGCGTTTTGAATGCAACGGGTGATGAATACATGAATCAAGAGATCTCTGCTCTTTGTGATAAGCTCGTGGAGCACGTGAAAAAAGAAGGTTAGATGAGCCGCTTAACCGCTGTATTCACCAAAAAAGTATTACTAAAGCATTATTAAGCATAGATAATCATTAGTTTTTCTTACTATTAGCTAATATTAATGGTTAATTTTCTAAATTAATCTCAAACTTTATTTGCTAACATTAACCCGTTTGAAATGAGCATAAATGAGATTCTCATGTGGAAAATTCCCTTGAGCTCAATCAACATTTATGGGAATTGTATCGGTTCGCCGAAACGGCTATCATTCAAAAACAACTAAACACATGAATAGAAACATTACAAAGTGGATCTTCTGTGCTTGCTTAACGCTACTATGTAGTTATTCGCACGCACAGACTTCCGTCTCAGGAAAAATTGTCGATGCGGACACAGGAGAGCCTCTTATTGGTACGCAGGTCCTTGTTAAAGGAACGGTGCTCGGAACCATTTCTGATATAAATGGTGAATTCTCACTCTCTGTAAAATCAGCGCCTCCTATTACTTTGGTGATAACCTACGTTGGTTATGAGCGACAAGAGATTGAAGTTACTTCTTCGGGTCAATCGGTAGATGTTCAACTCGCTGAATCCACATTACTTGGACAAGAAGTTGTGGTATCCGCCTCACGAGTTGAGGAGAGCATTCTCCAGTCTCCTGTAAGTATTGAAAAAATGGACATTCTTGCAGTACAGAATTCAACTGGGGCAACTTACTACGATGGAATTGCAAATCTGAAAGGAGTGGACGTGGCTTCATCGAGTATCAACTTCCAGATCATCAACGCCAGAGGTTTTGGTTCTACAGGCAACACCCGTTTTGTGCAGTTGATCGATGGGATGGATACACAAGCCCCAGCATTGAACTTCCCAATAGGAAACTTGAATGGTCCATCAGAACTAGATGTTGAAAGTGTAGAACTAATCCCCGGAGCTTCTTCTGCATTGTACGGTCCCAATGCTTTTAATGGTGTTCTCTTGATCAACAGTAAAAATCCATTTGAATATCAGGGATTAAGTGCTTTTGTTAAGACAGGGGTTAACCATGTGGGAGGACAAGCTGATCAAGACCCTGCATTGATGAATACTTTCTCATTGAGATATGCTAAAGCTTGGAATAACAAAATTGCCTTTAAGATCAATGCAACGTATTCCTATGCAGATGATTGGCACGGAACCGATAGATTTGATCGGAATGCTGCTGACAACCCATTCCCAGGAGAATCTAATATAGGTGCAGATAGACTCCATACTCATGGAGATGAAGCAGCTACTAATCTGGCCTTACTTGGAGTAGCAGCTAATCAGGGTTTGAACGCTAGTTTGCAAACACTTTTTCGTGCAAACGACTTACTGGGTTATTCGCTAGACTTGCCAAGTCAGTCCGTATCTGTTACTCCCTATGATGAAGTAGACTTAATCGACTATGGTGCTGAAAATGCCAAGATTAACACTGGATTGTTTTATCGAATCAACGACGAATTAGAGTTAAGTGGTTTGTACAATGCTGGTTTTGGCACGAGTATTTATACAGGAGCACAAAGATATAGCTTATCAAATTTCAGTATCCAACAGGCAAGGCTTCAATTGAGGGGAGATAATTTCTTTGTAAGAGCCTACGGTACTTTTGAAAACTCTGGGGACTCATATATTACTGAGTTCTTAGCTTTAAAAATGAACGAAAGGTTTTACGCACTCGGAGCAAATAATTATTTAAATAATACTCCTCAGGCTGATAGATACGTTACTTTTCTACCACCAGCTTCTCCGGCCGACGTAACTGATCCAACTACAGCAGATGCATTTGTAGGAGGACTCAATAATTATTTTGCAACCTATTCATTAGCTTACGCGCAATTCTTAGCTACTGGTAATTCTCTAAGTGGAGAAAATATTTTAAGAGGCTTATCTCCTGGTGAGATTGGAACTCTCTCAGCTGCTGAAAGAACGCAATATGAGATTGCTGCCCACCAGACTGCAAGAGCATATGTAGATCAATTATTCAATTTTGATCCTAGTTCTGAAGAATTCCAACAAGTAAAAGAAGCAGCATTAAACGGGACTGTGCCAAATGGTCCTAAGTTTGCAGATAAATCAGCTATGTATCAAGCGGATTTTCAATATGATTTTAAAAATCAAATTGATTTTATGGACTTTCAGGTTGGTGGTAGTTATCGAATTTTTGACCTTCGATCGGAGGGAACTATATTTCCTGATCAAGATGGAGGGATTCAAATCAATGAATTTGGAGGGTACGCTCAGTTTGGAAGAAGGGTTACTGATAATTTGAAACTGTCTGGTTCGGTTCGTTTTGATAAGAATGAGAACTTTGATGGTCAGGTAAATCCAAGACTTTCAGCGGTTTACACGGTGGCAGATAATCATAACTTTCGAGGAAGTATCCAAACAGGTTTTAGAAATCCAACAACGCAAGGACAATTTATTGATTTGAGTGTTATTTCAGCTAGACTACTTGGAGGATTGCAAGAAAATTATGATAAATATGATCTTGCTAAAACTAGTAGTACTCAACAACCACTTGCCTTTACAGCAGGATCGGTTAATAGATTTCGATCTGACTTTTTTTCTAACCCTGATAATCTTGCTGGAGCGGTGGGAAATCTTGACCCATTTACTTCTGCTGATGTACAACCCGTAAGTCCTGAGCAGGTTAGATCCATTGAATTTGGATACAAAAGTTTGACTGATAACAAACTTCTTGTTGATGCTGTTTTTTATCACAACACCTACACAAACTTCATTACTCAAATTCAAGTAGTAGTTGGAAATGAATATACTGCGGCTGATGCTCAAGCGCTAGGTAATCCTGCTTTAGAAGGTCAGTTAAATCCTGCGACAATAATAAGCGGGAGTGCGCTTACCAGAACTGTTGCTGACAATGGGGATGTGTTCTTTTCTGGCAACACAGCTCAGATTTATACCAACTTAGATGAAGAAGTAACCTCACAAGGCGCTGCAATTGGACTTACATACAACTTATCAAAAGGTTATACTGTAGGCGGTAATTACAATTGGAATGTTTTGAATACTGGTTTAGCATCTGAGAATAACCTGACTGAATTTAATACCCCAGAGCATAAATTCAATATAAACTTTGGAAACAGGAAATTAACTGATAGAATCGGTTTCAATGTTACTTATAGATGGCAGGATGCGTTTAGATGGGAATCATCTTTTGCTGTAGGGGACGTTCCTGCATACAGTACGCTTGATGCACAGGTTTCTTTTAAGTTACCTGATTTAAAATCCACCGCAAGGATAGGAGGAACCAATATTGGTGGTGACCCTTACATTCAAAGTTTGGGTGGACCAAACATTGGTAGTATTTATTATGTTTCATTGACATTTGATGAGTTAATGAACTAGAACTTCCGCTAAATATATGTTAGCCATCAAACATCAGTTTGATGGCTTTTTATTTTTAACCCAAAACAAAAAGTAATAATTATGAACAAATTTTTAAGTCTGTTTCTCATTTTGGTAATTGTAATTTCGTGTAGTGATGATGATGGACCAGTTGTTGAAGAACCACAAGGAGAAAGGTATGTTGATACTGTTTTTTCTGAGGTAGAGGTGGTTCAAAATATTCAGTATGGATCAAATAATTCCTTGTCAGGCTTACCTAAGAACCTTTTTTTAGACGTTTATAGTCCTATCGGTGATACACTCTCTGAAAGGCCTACTATTGTATTAGCACATGGAGGTGCTTTTGTAGCAGGAAATAAGTCTGATCTTGCTGACTTATGTACTATTTACGCTAAAATGGGATATACAGCAGTTAGTATTTCTTATAATTTACTGGATGATCGATTTATTGCTGATTCGATTCGATTTAGTGAAGGCGTAGTTATCGCCTTGGGAGATATGAAAGGTGCGATTCGTTTTTTAAGAAATGACGCTCTAAATGGTTCAAACGCTTATGGAATTGATTCAGATCAAATGTTCGCAGGTGGAATTTCTGCTGGAGCCATTTTGGCAAATCATGTTGGTATGTTAGATGAAAATGATCCAGCAATTCCTGATTATTTACAAGCTCATATCGATAATAATGGTGGATTTGAGGGAGATACTAATGATTTAACAGTTTCCTCTGAGGTAAGCGGTGTTCTTAGTTTTTCTGGTTCTTTGTTGAGATCACAGTGGATAGATTCGAATGATCCTCCAATTTTCATGGTTCACGAGGAGTTTGATC
>JABSPG010000560.1 GCA_013214445.1 Ekhidna sp.
CCACAAATCAAGCCATTCAGGGAAGGAAAATGGCAAAAAGAAATTAACGTAAGGGATTTTGTAAAGCAGAATATCACCCCTTACAATGGAATGCATGAGTTTTTGAATGGCCCTACAGCAAAGACCCAAAAAGTCTTTGATATCTGCATGGAGGCCGTAAAAGAAGAGCTAGCCAACAATGGCGTACGATCCATCGATCCAAATGTGATTTCTCGGATAAATTCACACGGACCCGGTTACATATCACAGGAAAATGAAGTAATTGTAGGTCTACAGACAGAGGAGCTACTGCGAAGAAGCATCAAACCTTACGGTGGTTCTCAGGTAGTGGAAAAAGCCTGTTCGGAGCATGGATTGACACTCAATCCGCAAGTAAAAGAAATGTTTAATAAGTATGTTAAGTCCCACAATGATGGGGTTTTTGATGCTTATACGGAGGAGATAAGAAAATATCGTTCGTTAGGTTTCCTTACCGGGCTACCTGATAACTATGCTAGGGGACGTATGATCGGAGACTATAGACGTTTGGCACTGTACGGCGCTGATCGACTCATCGAGGCGAAAAAGGAAGATCTGGCAAACCTACTCGGACCGATGACGGACAATCGAATCCGATTGCGTGAAGAGATTAATGAGCAAATCAAAGCTCTGAAGGAGATCATCGAACTAGGAAGGTCTTATGGATTAGAGCTTGATAGACCAGCTGAAAACGCACAAGAAGCGGTACAATGGGTCTACATGGCTTATTTAGCAGCAGTGAAAGAGCAAGATGGGGCAGCCATGTCCCTTGGTAATATCTCTTCCTTCGTGGATATCTTTATCCAAAGAGATCTTGAAGCAGGGCTAATCAATGAAGCAGAAGCACAGGAATTGATTGATCAGCTAGTGATCAAACTACGTATGGTTCGTCACCTGCGAATGGACGCCTACAATGACATTTTTGCTGGTGACCCTACTTGGGTGACTGAAGCAATTGGTGGGCTGAATATGGACGGGACACACAAAGTGACGAAGACTTCTTTCAGATTCCTTCAGACACTTTACAACTTAGGGCCTTCTCCCGAACCAAACATGACCGTGCTGTGGTCAGAGACCCTTCCGCAGGGCTTCAAAGATTTCTGCGCCAGAGTGTCTATAGACACTTCATCCATTCAGTACGAAAATGATGAATTGATGCGAAGGACACGTGGATCCGATGATTATGGCATAGCATGCTGTGTATCTTATCAGGAACTGGGCAAGCAGATTCAGTTTTTCGGAGCACGAACAAATCTCGCAAAAGCACTACTGCTAGCCATCAATGGAGGAAAATGTGAACTTACGGGAGCTACGGTAATTGAGGGAATCCCAGCGCTGAAATCCGATGAGCTGAGCTATGAAGAGATCATGACAAACTTCCGAATGGTCATGAAAGAAATGGCACGAGTCTATGTAGACACGATGAACATCATTCACTTCATGCACGACAAATACTACTATGAGCGTGCGCAAATGGCATTCATAGACTCTGATCCCAAAATTGATGTAGCGTATGGTATCGCAGGATTATCCATTGTAGCTGACTCCCTATCAGCCATCAAGTTTGCGAAGGTGAAAGCTGTGAGAAACGAAGATGGTCTTGCAGTGGACTTCAATATAGATGGTGAGTTTCCTTGCTACGGAAACGATAACGATCAGGTCGATCAGATCGCAGTAGATATCGCTGCGGAGTTCAACCAGCACTTAGCAGCCTATGATACCTACAAGAATGCTAAACCGACCATGTCTATCCTTACCATTACTTCCAATGTGATGTATGGCAAGAAGACAGGCGCCACGCCTGATGGACGAGCCAAAGGAGTCGCTTTTGCACCCGGCGCTAACCCGATGCATGGAAGAGACACCAATGGAGTCATAGCTTCGCTCAACTCTGTGGCTAAACTGAAATATGAAGAAGCGAAAGATGGAATATCAAATACTCTTTCGTTGATTCCTAAGTCACTCGGAAATACTGAAGAGGCGAAAATCAAGAACCTGACGGCAGTGCTAGATGGCTACTTTCAACATGGAGCGCATCATTTGAATGTCAATGTGCTGAATCGAGAGGTGCTGAAAGATGCGATGGAGCATCCTGAAAACTATCCTCAGCTCACCATAAGAGTGTCTGGTTATGCAGTCAACTTTGTAAGGCTGTCAAGGGAGCAACAGCTAGAGGTCTTATCTAGAAGCTTTTTTGATAAACTATAGATGTTGGAAAAAACAGCAACATTAGAGACAGTCCAGACCGCTAAGGAAACTGGTTTCTTAAAAATCCATTCAATCGAATCCTTCGGCACATTTGATGGGCCGGGGATTCGTTTTGTGGTGTTCCTTCAAGGCTGCCCATTCCAGTGTCTGTATTGCTCCAATCCCGACACCATGGAGTTTAAGAATGGACAGGACTTTGCCATTGATGATCTAGTTGATAAAGCAATCCGAATGAAACCCTACTTCATCAATGGTGGTGGAGTCACGGTTTCAGGAGGAGAACCTTGCATGCAGGCAAAAAGTCTCATCCCCTTTTTCAAAGAGCTAAAGAAAAACGGCATTCATACCGCAATAGACACCAATGGATATGTATTCAACCATTACGTCAAGGAATTACTAGACTATACAGATCTGGTATTGCTAGATGTCAAGCATATCAATAGTGAAATCCACCAAAAAATCACCTCCAGGAGGAATGAAAAAACGCTTGAAACAGCAACCTATCTAAGAGAAATAAATCAACCGACTTGGTTAAGGTATGTGCTCGTACCCGGACTCTCCGACCAACCAGCGTACCTCCATGAATTTGGCCAATATTTCAAGGAATTTGACAATATCGAGAAACTTGAGATCCAACCCTACCACACCTTAGGTGCTCACAAATGGGAACTGCTGGGCAAAGAGTATCAGCTAGCAGATACCCCTGAAAACACCAGAGCGCAGCTTACGGAAGCACATCGCATCTTCTCCATGTACTTTGATGATGTGGTGATTAACTAGGGTCAAAGAATTAAATTAGGAGGGCTTGAAAACAAGGCATGATATATGTTTTAGTTGCATCCCAATAGTCCAACATCATCAAGCTCTTGTCAAAATTAAGAATCCTCACCTCAATAC
>JABSPG010000561.1 GCA_013214445.1 Ekhidna sp.
AATATACTTCAATATTGGATCAGCATATTCCAAATCAGTAGACCGTCGCAGTTCATTGCAAAATGTTATTGGATCTACACCTTTTGGAACTTTAAGCTTAAAAATTCTGGATATATGAGATGACTTATCCGCGGTGGTGACCAGTTTATTTGCTGCAAAACGATCTTGTGAATGGTCTTTGTATTTGATGTAGATCCAGTCTTTGTCTATGGTCTGATTATCAAATTGCTGGGGTTTTAGCAGCCGTGATTGCGAATAGGTAGTCAGGGCAGTTAAGAAGCATAGTATTTGAATGGCAAACCTCACACTACGTCACTCTTAATTTCCTGATGGCCATTGCGGCAGCCCAAGGCCAAAACCTTTTTAGATAAATACCTAACTTCTCCTTGGCCCCTCCAATGTATGCTTGGTTTTTATTTTTCTCAATAGCTCCAATGATCAGCCTTGCACATTCTTCCGGAGACATACCTTTGGCCTGACCAGGATCCATTCTATTTTGTTTGGATCCATCGCCGATCAAAGCATTGTAAGAGATATTTGTTTTTATATAACCTGGCAAGACAATGGTCACCTTCACATTATCATCGTGGTGCTCCGCTCGTAGCACATCGTAAAATCCATGCAAGGCGTGTTTGCTAGCACCGTATCCTGATCTGTATGGTGTATTAATAATTCCTACAGTCGAAGTTACAATAACATGATGCCCTTTTTTGCGCTCTACCATCTTTGGAAGAAGTGTTTTCGATAAAGCAATTGATCCGAAATAATTGACCTCCATTAATTTTCGATCAACTTCAAGGGTAGTATTGAGAATGGTGTCTCGTTGACTGATTCCACCATTGTTGATCAATATATCTATATCACCGAAGAAGGTACTTGCTTCTTTTACCTTTTGTATCAGTGAAAAACTGTCGGAGAGGTCAAGAGGTAGAATTTCTACTTGGTTAGACTTGCAATTCTCTTTGACGCGTTGTAGTTCTTCTTTCCTTCTAGCAGAGAGAATGACTTTTGCTCCCTTTTCAGCAAGCTGGTAGGCGAGCTCTTCGCCAATTCCAGAACTAGCACCCGTTAGCCATACGACACTATCCTTGACTTTGGTCATTTTTATGCTTGTTGTTCTGGATAAAAACATAAATGCTGTAAACACCTACAGCTGTTCCGAAAGGGAAGCTAAAGATTGAGACACAGCCTGCAACCAATGCGATAATCACTCCCCAGCTTTTCCCCTGTAGTAAGCCAATGCCTCCTAGAATGGATGGCAGAGCGGAAAAGATTAGCAGTAGAATGAAAATCATGCGAATGATGCCGCTAACCATCGCTAGGATTTCCTCTGCATTGCCTCCTGCATCTTTCACAATTTCCTCTGATATGAACGGGAATAGGACAGATACCAAGCTACCAATGAATATGAATGTGACGGTAATTAGTAATCCATAAACGATATGGATGATTCCTAGCGTCTTTTTGTGTGATTGTAGATCCATTCTTGAGCGTTATTTCTTTGAATATACTACGAAATCGAAGGAATATTGATGTCTTTCATCTATAGCGTGATGTTCCCTGGAGGTCTCTTCCCATTTTGATTGATCAAATTCCGGAAATGTGACTGACCCATCAAAATCGCCATTGATCTCTGTTAAGTAGATTCGGTCAGCCAGATCTAATCCCATGCGGTATATCTCTCCACCTCCAATAATAAATGCTTCTTCTTCACCCGATTTTTTTGCAATTGCAAGTGCGCTTTCAAGCGAATCTACAACAACTCCACCCTCAGCAATGAAGTCCGACTGACGGGTGATAACAATGTTTGGCCTACCAGGCAGTGGCTGGAAAGAATGTGGTAAGGATTCCCAATTCTTTCTTCCCATAATCACATGATGTCCTTTCGTAGTGTCTTTAAAGAATTTGAAGTCGTCCGGTAGGTGCCATGGGATGTCATTGTCTTTCCCTATTACTCTGTTGCTACCCATTGCAGCTATCATGGAAATCATCATAAGATACGGATCTGTTGGTAATAATCTTTTAACTGCTAAGTCTTGTGATGGTTCTTCGATTCAATCTTGAAATTGATAACCTCTTAGGAAGTCGCTCACTTGCATTCGCTTCTTTCCTTCTAGCTGTAGTTCTAGTATTTCAAGTGTCCCGTCTTTAGTATTCACCCGTATGTAAGACTTGTTGTCCGAGTAGAGCTTGCCAATAGGTTTATTCGTCCCATGGCTGGCGAGCTCAACTTGAAATACTTTTAGGTTTTTGCCTGCTAAAGTGCTCCATGCAGCTGGATAGGGCGATAGACCTCTTACGAAGTTTCTAATTTTGGTGGATTCTTGTTGCCAATCAATTTGACAATCCTCTTTAAAGATCTTGGGTGCGTTCTTTAGTTCTCCGTCAATTTTTTGCGGCTCTTGCGGATAGTCATCAGATGCAATTGCTTCAACTGTTTTAAGTACCAAGTCAGCTCCTTTGTTCATCAATCTGATATAAAGACTGCCCACATTGTCATCTTCATTTATTTCTTCCTTTTCCTGGAATATGATCGCTCCAGTATCTATTTCATGTTTGAGGAAAAAAGTGGTTACACCTGTTTCTGTTTCCCCGTTCATAATGGCCCAATTTATCGGTGCAGCTCCTCTATACTGTGGGAGAAGTGATGCGTGTAAATTGAAGGTGCCAAGCGGAGGCATATCCCACACGGAAACGGGAAGCATTCTAAAAGCAACAACAATCTGCAAATCTGCTTGATAGCTTGATAGTTCAGTCAGAAATTCAGGTGACTTCAAATTTGTAGGTTGGAGCACCGGAATATTAGCCTCTAGCGCATACTCTTTGACAGCAGATATGCTTATTTTCTTTCCTCTTCCTTTTGGTTTGTCTGGGGCAGTAATTACTGCCACAACGTTTACATTATTCTCCACCAATTTCTGCAAGCTAGTAGCTGCGAAATCTGGAGTACCTAGAAATACGATTCTAAGATCTTTGTTCATGGGTGCAAAGAAATGCTGGTCACCGCATCATACCAACGGAAGACCTTTTTAAAATCTTAGGTTGAGTTGGAGATTTTGGAAATTCCCATTTTTTGACTAGTCCTAAATAGGCGTTACAGTTTTACAAGGATAAAT
>JABSPG010000562.1 GCA_013214445.1 Ekhidna sp.
CCGATTTATAGAGAAAAGGAGCTCTATTTGCTTTGGCATTCGTACCTCCTTGGTAATTAGGTATTAAGGCATCAATAGGGGGCAATGGGTCCACATCGTTACCCATCTGAAAGTATGCACTCAAGGTTACATCAAGAGGGTCAATTTTAAGTCGATGCGTCAGGAACTTTAACCCTGACGGCGAAGAAAGACTCCCCTCACTCCATGAACCAAACTTCAATTCCCATGAATCATTTGCAAAGTCGAAGTTAAGTCGCCCTTCATTCCAATCACTCCCTTTAGATTCTAGAAACACACTTTCCAGAATTTCTTTTTTCTTTTCGGGGTTTTCCTCCTTAATTGCTTTCTTCTTTGCCTCTTCTTGCTTTTTAAGAAACTCCTTTATTCCTTTATCATTTACAATATCGGCTGGTGCGAAGAAAAATGGTTTTTGCCGAGGTAATTTAGCCTGGTATCCAGCAGAAATAGATAGAAATTCATCACTAAAATTATAGCTACCATCCACCTTTACAGCCATCGCGTTTTTAGTACGCCTGCCGTCCAAATCTTCGTATAAGAAAGAACCAAACCCTCTCACCGTGATCGCATCAAAAGATAAGCCAACAACACTTTCTTTATCCTCTTTTACCTGAATGTCAATGCCTATATCTGCCACAAAAGCTTTGCTTGGATAAGGAGTCCCGGCTATTAGATTAAAGTTGATCCCATGTTTTCCCTTATAGGGGGTGTAGGATTCACCTGTTATGCCTTTACCTGCTTCTAAGTAATCACCGGGCACAGCACAGAGATCATTGTTGTTTGCCTTTGCAGCATACTTAGTTTTAAACGTAAATGGTACTTCTTCCATATTATACCGAAGACCGCCATAGCCTCCATAAATGGCGGCTATAGGTTTGGAAGGTATGATGTTAAAGCCTTTATCATAGAGTACTTCCAAATCAAAAAAGAAGTAGTCAAAATCAGCATTTTCCTCGAATTCAGAAGCCACGTTAGCTTTAGAATTCTTGACCGTCTGTTTAACTTTTCCAAGTTGACCTACCATTCTTCCCGTTACAGGCCCTATGGTTGCACCTACATATGCTTTGAAACCATCTCCGTATAAGGAGCCTGCTGTGGTCCCTCCTTGGAGGATATTTATACCACCCGAAAGTTTTACTGGGCCAAACTCTGCATCTATATAAAAACACCCTAGATCTAGTCGTTCAAATTGAAGTTTATCATCCTTACTGGAAAAGACGAAGTTTAATTGGCCTGCCGCTGTAAAATTTGAAGTCTGTTTCTTTTTCTTCTTTGTCCCAACCGCTTCATAGGAGTATGGAGGTTTGTCAGCAGGGTATTGATCGGCTAGCCAATCGAATGATTTTTTTGGGGCGGGCTGACCTGGTGGTGGCGGGTATCTAGCTTTATCAGGTCCACTATTATCATCTACTTCCTCATCTTTTTTGAAAGATAGCGTAGCAGCCAAAATGAACTTGTATTTATCACTTTCATCACAGATGAAACTAGGTGACTCTACTTTCAACTCTACACTTTGAAAATTGGGCTTTAGATCATCCGCTCCGTCTAATTGCTTAGCTTTTTCTTTCGGGATTTTCAATTCTGGCAAAATGCCCCAAGTCCCAAACTCTAGCGTTTTGATGCCTTGGAAGGCTGTACCGCAAAAGCCATTGCCTTCATTGATTTTAATATCCTGAAAAGTGAAGTATGGGAAAGTGAAATCAATGCCGTCAGGAATATCATCCTTATTAAAATCTTTCACATTATCCAGCAACTCTTTGCTCAGAGTAATCATGGCAATGCCATCAAACTTGGCTTGTGCGTTAAAATCTCCCGCATCAATTTCGTAGTAAAACGTAAGCTTTGAAGTCGTGTTAACTCGAAAACCAAGTCCCGGAACAAAAGCAGAATGGAAAATCTTACGATGTATTTCCTTTGCAGCAACCCTCATATCGAGGAGTACATTTCTATCATATACAATAAAGCCAGCATAGGGCAAGAATCCACTGGCATACTCTACGCTGCTTAGGTTCTTTGGAGGATTTTTATCAAAAATAGGTACATGTATTTTTCCCTGAATATTAACCCCCGGCCTACCTACTCTAACATCATCCGCTTCTACATCTGCGGGTACGACCATATCATTATTCCGCACATCAAAAGACAATTTATCCAATGTATATCTCCAACTGGACAATTCTGCATTTGCTGACTCCAAAACTAAATTTTCTCCATAATACTTAGCAAATAATCCCTTTTCAAAAGAATAGACGGCATCTTCCATTTCTACGACCAAGTCATCGCTCCCATTCTTTTTAAGTTTAGTGACTTTAAAGTTGATTTTTTTGAATACTAGCCCCTTGAACGATTTGCTTAGCATATTTGCTGTAGCAGCATGAACTGATTCGTATCCGTTTTCACCAGAAAAGTCTTCTAAATTTCTATCATTGCTAAAGTCAATATAAGCGTCTATAAGATTGGCCTCATTACCAACTTTTTCGCCTGGCATGAAAACCAATTGACGGTCTACATTTGTAGAAAAATCCCATGTTCTATTCAGTTCGGTTGTACCATCCCACCTGGTCAGGCGAGCTATAAAGTTTGTCAAAGAGTGTTCAGCATTGCCAGAGAGACTAGTATTTAAGACGAAACCTATCGTAGTATTTCTTTTTGATTGCTCTTCGACAGTAATTAATTTAGATTTAGAGTCATCTTGATCTCCATTATTATAATAGGCCCGATATGCCCCTGTTATGTAGAAATACTTGAAACCATCTCTACAATTAAACACACCGTAACTCTGGAAGTCGTTCAAATTGTTGGCAGCCTGAAGCTCAATGATATCATCTTGTGATGTTTTTTGTCTTATGTCTGATTGAAGAAACAAATTTTGTTCCCCCAGCTTATGGAACTTATCATTAAATTCAAATAAATCACTTGTAAACCTGTGGTAACTATACTTATTGTTGCCAACATCAATCCTGTACAATAAAGTAAGTTCTATTTTGCTACCTGTATACTGTGTTATTAGAAGGCGGGAAGTGGTTTTGGAGCCCGGTAAGTTTGTTTTTTCGACATCAAGGTCACTCAGTTTATCACTGATATCTAGCGGCAGG
>JABSPG010000563.1 GCA_013214445.1 Ekhidna sp.
AACCTGACTCTTGCACGGTTTTGTTAAATGATCCCGGCATACTTACGTCCATATGAGAATCCATAAAACCTATGGAGTTACCTACGATCTTGTATATCGGAGCGGTTGAGCCGTCCGCCTTTGTCGCTGTCTGTCCTTTTACAGGTATCGGGCTAAACCTTACGCCTTCTTCAGGAGCTTTAATATTAGCCTTCTTTTCTGCAATCGCTTGCTTTTTATTCTTGACAAGGAAAGATATACGCTCTTCCCTGTTCCCAATCTCTTGCAACTGCTTATGTATCATTTGCTAATAATTTCTCTTTCTGCTGCTTTCTGCTGCTTCTTCAGGTCTTTCTCCTTTAGCTCCTTTATCTGCTCAGGTGTAAGGCTCATGCATGCAAATATAAACAGAATTCTATTTTTAACAGATTTGCAAGTTTTAGCAACAAAAAACCCCGCTTTTACACGGGGCCAAAAGAACAGTTAATTAGTAGGAGTAACTGTCTTATTTCGTTGTATCGTTGCACATGGTGCATGTAGGGGAGTGAACCATTGAAACGCCTGCTCCGTCACCTGGCCTGAACGCCACTACTTCAAACTCGCAACCCATCTCATTTATGTACTGGTAGTGAATGAAGCGTTTTCCATACGCTTGACCCAGCACCCTGTAATCAACAATCGGCATCTTATCCTTTGCTTTCTCAGCGTATGAACCAAAGGCCACGCCAAGTAATATCAGCCCAACTACAAGTAATATTCTTTTCATTTTCCAAACATACAAAAAGCCCCACTCATTACGAGCAGGGCCACGGTTGGTTAGGTATATGAAAAACTATGTGTGTCTATTCAAACAGTACTTTGAGCCTGTCGCCGAATTCTTCTTTCAGGGTCAGATAAACAGAAAGATCTCTCATGTACTTCCATGACTGTTGATATTGATTCTTGCGATCTACATTATACCTAATAATACCATCCTGAACCAGCATGTAGTAATTCAATGATTCGCCATCAAAACAAGGCTCCCACCCGTCGTTAAGCTCTTCAATCCTGTTGCGTATCTCGGATATGGTTTTGAGTTTTTCTACGTACTGATCGGCTTCGTCTCTGGTTTGAAAGTAGTTTCGTTGATTGTAATTAAAATGATCCACGCTATATCCCAAATCCCTGGCTCTATTTACTAAACCAGAAAGCTTGGTGTAGTAATATTCATCACCATGTTTTGCTCTCCACCGCTTAGGCTTTTTGGGCGGGGTAATATCTTCGGGATTCTCAGGCACCCCGTCAACCTTCGCTCTCTCCTTCTTCATCTGCTCCACTTCCTTCTTAAGGGCTGCGATTCTTCTGTCAAACACCCATGCAAGAACTTCAAAGCTTTTTGCAGTCTTGGGTGATGTTAAAGACTTTGAAAAACGTTCTTCATCGCTATCTTGCTTCGGTTCGGGCTGTTCTAGTGTCTCAACATTGCTTCTAGAGACACTGTAAGTACCATTTCCCACTTTGATGAAAAATATTTCATCATCTTTAGGTCCCAAGATAACCGCTATAGTTCCTATCTCAAGACCGTGACCTAGCTTATCGCCTGTAACCCTTACCTTGTCTCCTTCTTTGATCTCTTTCATTTTACCTTTTTCTTGGATTGAACCCATTAATCAGCTCTAGTATTTCTTCCTTCTGCTCTTCCGATAAAACCAGTCTTTCCGTAGTGTTTAGTCCTAGGTAATCTTCAATGAGTGAGATTCGTTGGTTTAAAACCCTTACTTGTTGCTCCCAGCCTTCTAGTGGCTCGGCATCTAGCCTATTTATCCAGTCCCATCCCCTACCATCAGTGCGGCGCACCTTGTAGTTATTGGAGTCGCAGGCGGGAATCACGGAAAGGATTTCTCCAATTTTAAAAACTTTTTGGGTTTTGTTTCCTGTTACGATTACTTTGTCTTCTTTCATTGTTATTGTTGTTTTGTTTCCCCAAACCTACTGCTTTAAGCCTTTGGTTGCTGTTTTATTCGGTGAATTGGTGTTTTTAACCGATGACACTCAGTGCGTAAGCGGTGTTAAACGAAAACCACCCACCTTTGCGCATAAACCACGTTTCATCATCTGAATGATCTACAACAATGTAACACAGCTTGGTCCCATTGTAGTATACCTTACAAATAAATACCCTGTCTTCGTTATGAGTATTTTCAAAAACTAGGCCTTCTAATGATCCTTTAATAGATTTCTTCAAAAGAGCTTTAAGATTGTCAACCGTGTATTGCATGGTGTATTCTTGAATTAAAACCGTTTCTAATTCAGAATAACTCATGGCAAACGGAGTAAGACCGCTTTCTTTTAAAATCCAACGAGATGGTTTTATAAATGTCATTTCTTAACTATTGAATATGGAATAAAAATACTTTCTTCTCTGAAGCATTCTGCGGGCAGTTCGTGGACTCCTTTCTTTAGTAGTGGTAAACCCGATATGGTTATCGTATGTCCGTTGCCGCCGTTGTATCGCAAGCTTTGAGCGGATGAATCCTTTCCTGTATATGGAAAGGATATGTGAACACCATCAACAAGACGAACAACTGCCACTTCGTTAAACCTGTTTTTGATTCGCTTGCAAAGATTCATGTCGTAAATAAGTATCTCGTACGTGTTAGCGTTTCGAGATTTGCATATCCGTATTTCGTTTGTCTTTCTCATGCTTCAAACATACCAAGCAGATCAAAGCACATAGTTTTATTTCGACGAACTGGCCTACGTGTTCGATGAATCAGGTTTTAACGCATAGCCAACTGTGCACCCGCAATTGCAAACGTTCTCAGCTCCGCCACGTGGGTCACCCGGGTAAGACATCCTTACACCATCAGGCAAAATGAAATCTTCGTTAATATCAACCTGCACACCGTCCATTGCAACGTGCGCTTCTCTAGGTACCCCGCGTCTAAACATCCCATGTATCCAAACCTTATTCACGTCTAAGCCAGTTGAAACAGCTCCCGCGTATGAGCTGAAATTCGCAAGGCTAAGGGTCTCGGTCCTTGCTATCAGCGTTGCCCTGTTGCGCGTCATTGTGGCCCAATCAGAGTTAAGATTCTGCTCTATAAGCTTTCGAGTGTTTGGGATGCTCAGCCCCTTCTCAAAGGCTTCA
>JABSPG010000564.1 GCA_013214445.1 Ekhidna sp.
ATGATTAGGGTAGCGTATTTCTTCATGACTAAGATTATTCTTTTAAGTAAAACTAATAGACTACCAATCCTAGCAAAAAGAAAGATTACACAGGTGGTTATAATTTACTGCTGTTGATTTCATAGTACTTGTTGCAGTATATGATGGCTTTTATGACGTTAAGCCGTTTGTTTTCGTTCAAGTGGTTATCCCATACGTTTAGATTGCACTTTTGCGAGGTTTTACCGATAGGATTTTTTTGGCTCCTTTTACCAATTATTGATTTGGTTCTTTGCAGCTATCCAGCCTAGATGCAAGTGCAAAGGTCTGTAGAACAAGACATGAGGAAGGTACTGATCACAAATTGATCAGTGCCTTCTTTTTTTATTCATCTTTTAGCGCATGTGAAGGGTTGCTGGTTGCAGCCTTGTAGGATTTAGCGCTCACGATAGACCATGTGAGAATTAGAATTGCTACAATTGGAACAGCAAGAATATACCATGCAAGTTCAATTCGGTAGGTGTAGCTATTTAACCATTCATTCAACCAATAAAAGGCTCCAGTCATTCCGATTATTCCACCAATTACTACCAGCCATGTGAACTCTGTCAATAGCATCCTTAACAAGGACGAAATCGAAGCACCCATTACTTTTCTTACAGCTATTTCTTTCACTCTTCGCTGAAGGATAAATGTGGTGAGAGAAAAAAGACCTAGGAATGCGATGAGAAGAGCCATGATTGAAAAGGTGGTAAAAGGCTTACCGAATCTCCGTTCACCGTCATAAAGGCGATTGAATGCATCATCTAAAAACTGAGCTTCAAAAGGGTAGTCTGGTTCAAATGCATTCCAAGTAGTTTCTACCTCCTCTAACATCTTTAAGTAATCATCTCCTCCATATCCTACCAATATGTTTCGCTGATGATACATTCCAATATCCCAAACATCTGCACCATATCGCAGTATCATCGGGTCTATGCCTCCTTTGGAAGACTGATAGTTGAAATCTTTAAAGACTCCAATAACTTCAAAGATCTGAGGTTCTCTTTTGAGTTTCTTCCCAATTGGATATTCCCATCCTAGTTCTTTAGCCAGTGCCTCATTTACGATTACTTTCGAAGTGTCAGCTAATGTGTTTGGCTTGAAAAACCTGCCATCAGTAAGCTCAATGTCTAGTATCTTTTCAAAGCCCGGTTCGACAAAGAAGTTGTCTGGATCCAATGATTGATTTGATTGAGCATCGACATATCCGTAATTTGGATATCCCATAAATGGTACGTTGCTTGCTTTTGCTACTACATGTACGTTCCTTGCTGATAGTAGCTGCCTTTTAAAAGCGTCGTATTTCTTATCAAGTTGTAATCCGTTTTTTACCACTAGTGTTTTGCTAATGTCTATTCCCAGATCTCTGGTCTTCAGATGACGCACTTGTAGGTATATCACCAATGTTCCCGCTATTAAGAAGATTGAAGTGGCGAACTGAAAGGAAACTAACCCATTTCTAAAAAGAGATTTTCCCTTCACCTTTAAACCTCCTTTTAGCGCGGTAATTGGGTTGAAATTTGAGATCACAAATGCAGGGTATGCACCAGCTACAATTCCGACAATAATCAGAAGAAGTAGTGAGATTGCTAGATTCTCAACACTCATCAGATCAGAAATAATGAACGATCTGAGCGTTATTTCATTGAACAAATTCAAAGACAGAGTGGCCAAACCAAAACCAATGATAATCGATAAGAAAGTGATAAGGAGTGATTCGGTGAGGAACTGGAAGATTACATTTTTTCTGGTTGAGCCAAGCGTTTTCCTGATTCCAACCTCTTTTGATCTCAAGGTAGATCTTGCAGTAGACATATTAATGTAATTGATGCAAGCAATGAGTAATATGAAGATCGAGATGAAGAAAAACACATTGATATTCTCTCTGCTTCCAGGATTACCATTACTCAGTCTTGGTTTGTCCAAGTGTATACTTGCTAAGGCATGAGGAACGTATGCTGATACTTCTTCTGGGTGCTCTTTTTTGTATGCATCAAAAGATTCGTGACCAGAATATTCGATTAATTCAGGTCCTGCATATTTAGTATATAGTTTCTCAAGTTCTATTTGAGCGTCAGAAAGAGCGACACTGGATCCTAGTTTTGCATATGTTTGACCATCACCTCCTGTCCAGTAGTACTTGGCATCAAGATCAAGATGATTTGCAATCACAAATTTGAATGGCAAATGGGTATTTCTAGGAGTATTCGGAATGATACCTGACACGATATAGTTTTCGCCATCGATTTCAATGATCTCAGACATAGCTGTGCCAGATGGGAAATATTTCTGGGCAATCTCTTCTGTTAATACCACTTTATTGGGCTGATCAAGAGCAGTCTCTTTCGTTCCTTTCAAAAATGGAATATCGAAAACCTTGAAAAAATATTGATCTGCCCAAAGAGCTCCTCCTTGTCTGATTGGTTCTTCATTGATACGTAGTACGGCCTCACCAATGCCTGATGTTTTTGTGGCAGCCTCAAACTGAGGTATTTCTTCTCTTATTGCGTGAGCCAAAAGAGATGGAGTCCATTTTCCAAATTGCCTTTTTGTGATTTTATACAATCGATCTCCGTCTTTGTGAAAGGAGTCATAATTGCTTTCATGAATTATATAGACTGAAATAAGCATAGCAGATGCCAGTGCGATTGCTAGTCCAGAAATATTTATGATAGTATAAGACTTCTGCCTTATGAGAGCCCTCAGTGCAACCTTTAAGTAGTTTTTGATCATTGCGAGTGTAGTTAATTGTTCAAAATCGTCTAGTCCTTTTATGTACCTAAGCCTGAAGAATCGGATGACGTTCCAGGTGAACCTCCACCTGGATTGATCCCTTTCGAAAAGCTCAAATAGATCTCCTTCTATCTGTTCAAGATATTTCTCCTTACAGAAGAATCTGAATAGGCTGACAATCCATAAGGGAGGTGACTTTTTATTCATACCATTCCGAATATCGTTTTTGGAATTTTGTTGAAAAGCTCATTTCTAGTGTTGTGAACAAAGTATAGCGCATTAGAACCTTCAGTCGTGATTTTGAATAGCCGTTTCCGTCTTCCGCCTCGCTCTGCACTAGCACCACCCATATA
>JABSPG010000565.1 GCA_013214445.1 Ekhidna sp.
AGAGGTGAGGACAATAGTGGGGGATTGATTCCACACGCCAATCTTTTATTAAACGCACAGCAAACTTTGGGATCTGGCATCACTTTCGTAAAGGAACTAAATGCCAATGAGGATTTATCAGTTGCAGTGGATCTTTTAATTTATGGAGGATCGATACTAACTGTAAATCATGCCGCTAACATTTCAGTAGGGGATGATATTCAAGATAATGGCAGCAACGAGGCATTCTTAGCTGATCAATCGATTATTACATTAAATGGTACAGTCAATCAGACGATCACTACTCTTGATGGTTCTGGTACTTACGAATTTCGTTCCTTAGTTATTACGAACCCTTCTGGCCTGCAGAGAACAGTAAATATTGATAACAACATCACGTTAGTTGGAACTGCTGGTTCAGGAAATGGTAGTACCTTTCAGATGCAAAATACTTCTGGCGATGCAGGTAATACATTGATCGTGGATATTGATGCTAATACCATTGAAGCCTCAACAACTAGTAGCAGGTTTGATATTCTTGATATAGGAGCAAACTGTGAAATATTCACTTCTGGCACAGCATTTATAACAGGTTTCGATCAAACAAATGATAATGCTACGTTTGATATAAACAGCATTGTTCGTTTTGATAGCCCTTCTGATCAGAACATACCAGCAATAACTGGATCTTATGGTAGCATCGAATTCAATGGTAATGGAGATAAGTACCTCCCTGTAGGGTCAACCTCACTTACTATTTTGGGAGATATTACTCGAGCTGGTGGAAATTTCACATTCTTTATGGATCAAACTGGCCCACTGGGCATTACTTCAGGATATGTTATTTCAATTGGGGGTAATTGGTCCCTTGGAACCGCATATACAGCAGTTAATCAGTTGTTTGCTTCTAGCAATCAAACGGTAGATTTCACGGGTACAGATCAGGTCATTTCAGCATCTAATTTTGACAATGTCTCCTTTAGCGGCTCTGGTACAAAAACGATTCAGGGAGTTCAAAATCTGAATGGAGATTTCAGTTTAGCATCTTCAGGAGTGACCGTAACCACCTCAACCAACATAAACATGGCAGGAGGCAACTGGTCAGAAGTTTCAGGATCAGTCTTTCAGCAAAATGGTGGCACAACCACGTTTTCAGGTGGTGCAACACAGACCATTACCACACAGAGTACTTCTTATTTTGATGATCTTGATGTAACCAGTAATACTACCCTTCAATTGGCCGGAGCTACAGATGATTTTATTCGGGCAAATGATGATTTGTTAGTACAGACAGGCTCAACCTTAGATTTGGATGGTGCTTCAGGTACTACCCATCAGGATATCCGTGTAGGTGGGGATATTGTGATAGACGGTCCAGCTGCAGTAATTCAATTTTCCGACGCAAGTCAGTCTTCCATAATAATGGATGGTAGCATAGCCCAAGATTTTGATAATGAGATCTCGGCCAACTATCCAACGCTTGAGTTTGAAGGTGTGGGAGAAAAAGATTTATTTGACCAGAGCTTTAATATCTCAGGGGATTTCATCGTGAGTACAGGAACTACTGTGAATGGTAATAATGAGGTTTTCAATTTTATAGGAGATAACTGGACAGTGAATGGTAATTTCCTACATACAAATAGTGTTAATTTCTTAAAGGATAATTCAGGAGGTCCGCAGACTGTGAGTGCATCTAACTTCAACAATTTCGTAGTTGGAGATGGGGCAACAGCTACCACAGTTAATTTGAATGGGAATATTTCACTCGAAAATGATCTTACGATTAATGACGTCTCCATACTTAATGCAAATAACTTTAACATTCAATTGGAGGCCGACTGGAACGGCTATGGGACCTTTACGCCGGGAACAGGTACTGTCACGTTTATTGGGAATTTCTCTCAAATCAGAACAGATGATGACACTTCTGATGGTGCTGATGATGAAACTCAATTAACTGCGAAGGCTTTTTACAACCTCACAATAAACAATGCAGATGGGCAGGAGGTACGAGTAGAGGATGATGAAGTACAAGATGGGATACTCACAATTCTCAATGATTTTACCGTGGAATCCGGGACGTTTGGGTTGCAGGAAGACGCAGGAGGAAATATTACATTTGGCTCCTTAACGAGGGTTGGAGGTGATTTTAATCTCTCAGGAGGTACTTTGAGGTATCAGAATGCTACTACTGCAAGCTTCGGAAATACATTTGAATTGTTTGCTAATGGAACTGGGGGAGAAACTCATTCGATCAATTTAGGAGGTAATCTGATCAGAAATCTGGAAGTCACGAACAATGAAGGAGACACTTATCAGCTAACCAACACTTTTGAAACTGTTGATGATGAAGACGACAACTTCACCCTAAATGCCAATAGCTCTACGCTTGATTTAAATGGTCAGATTATGGTCATTAATAGAGGTGGAATTGTTGTACAAGATGGTACGTTGGAGATAGATGCCGGATCGTCATTGGTATTGGATGGTCAAGATTTGGGGTCTAGAACAAGCTTTACCAAATCTGGTGGTCAGCTAAATCTGATTGGTAGTACTGAGACACCAGCAGTTCTCACAGCTCTTACTACTGCTGGATTTACTTTTGAACAGACTGGAGGAGATTTCGCTGCAAACAATTATACGATTGCTCAAACTGCTGGAGATGGTATTGATATTTCAGGTGGTACCATTTCGAACTTCAGCGATGGGATATTTACGAATGGGGTAGGTACTGCCTATCTCACTATTGAAAATCCGGTTGCAATCGGGACGATTGTTGCTTCAGGGGTGACCTTCAATGCCGGCCCTACCTTCAATGTAAATACTAATATTAACAATGATGGGACAAATGTTCCGGCTAGTGGCTCTATTGAATTTGTGATAGCCGGAGGAACTCTATCTGGTGAAGCAAATGAAAATGATGTTCCAGATGGGGGAGCAGCTGATGGATATGTTCGGTGGACAAATGATCCTGGGTTCACTTGGAGCGCTACCGCGGCTAGCTCTAATTGGGACGATGCTGCAAACTGGACGGTCACTGGGGGGGATGTCAATAGTAACGGTTTTCCAGATGAGGCGGCAGATATCGTATATATCCAGTCAAGTTCAAATGATCCAATCATTGATGC
>JABSPG010000566.1 GCA_013214445.1 Ekhidna sp.
CCCAGACAGGTACTTGAAGAATTTTACTAGGTTTGGAACTCTGATTTTGAGTGGATCAAATTCAGGGGAAGCTTACAGATCCTCTTACCAACATGATTAAGGGGAACAATTGTATTCTCGGTGAAAATTGAAGTTAGGGTACTATATCCCCGCATACCAGGCATTGCCTCAGTTACTAGGAGAGCTAAACCGGAATGTAATTGGTCTCCAATATCCTTTGAATAAATCAAAGCTACTTGCATACCCAACATAAAAAATGATCAGTAAACCACTCCAAACTAAAGAGCTCAAATAAGAGTTTAATGCGTCAATCCTTCCTTCAGTTAATCCATTAAGGAGAAAAGAAAGTACCAAAAGTGAAGTAAGTAAGATAGCCAAACGATACTTCACGAAATCGTGTTTGTAATCAATTGAATAATCAAAGTATTTTGAATTATTAATAGTGTTATTGATCATTATGGCCCAGCATTGAATAAAAAAGGCAAATGCTGCATAAAAGAAAAGAAGTAACTCCTCGAAGAGAAAATAGTCATAAAGAGCGTGAGCAAAGGCTCCTAACAAGAAATAGTAAATAACAACCCTGAAATTTTCATTTCGAAACTTCCAAATAACTATTCCATAAACAACGATGGAAGCATCAATCATATGACCTACAGCAGATGTTAGAGCCCTTCCAATCACAATTGAACCAGAGAATTCTCTGAAGTATAGGAGATTTTCAATAAACGCAAAACCTAATGCTGAGATGTTAAAACTAAGATGATCAGAACAGGTACAATTTTTATTAATTCCTCAACAATTCCTATCCCTAAAAAGCTATAGACAAATAGATTATAGAAAGTACTGCTAGAGTATTCAATTGAAAAGATATCAGTTACAAAATCCGATAGAGGAAATGCAAAAAAGGTAGCTAACACTCCAAGACCAAAACCAAATACGGTAAACTTCAATTTTTCTTTGTTGAAGAAATCAAGATTTCTGACATAAAAGAACCAAATGCCAGTTACCATTATCGCAGACAGGAACCCTATTACATTCATTTCCGTGAATACTTCCAAGCTTTTTAATAGATACTTGAAAGCACCAGTTGACCGTGAAACTTCGTCAGTTACAGTTTCAGAGTGAAGCTTTAAAAAAGCTAGCTCAATTGGTTCTTGAGGTAAGATGAAATACATCAAACCTCCACCTAAAACAATTAGTAGAGAGACAACAAAAGCCTTGTATGCTCCTGATTTGAAGAATAACTTTTTGTTTCGACTTTGGGAATATTTAATTCCAATATAAAACCCCGGGATAGCCAAAATCCAAAAAATGATTGTGATGAGTCCAGTCATATTAACCTTTAAAGAGGTAAAGAAATCAAAAAATCCAAACAAGCACTAAGCTCCATCGGCTTACTTAGTTATTTGCAAAGAGCATCGGTAACAGATACATTTGAGATCTTAGAAAGGCTAAGCCGACAGAGCTTAGTTAGGCGTTATGAAGCATTTTTTAAAATGGATAATCCATTATCTTCAAGCTAATGCTAGACACTTCGTTAATTTCATCTAATTTCTACTTCTTACTAGCTGTTTTTCAAGGGGTGATACTGACTTTCATTATCCTCTTTCGGAGGCCTGCAAGAAGATCCAACGTATTTTTTGGCTTGCTCCTCTTGCTATTCTCACTCTCACTTTTACACCTCATACTAGAAGAGTCCATTAGTGGGTTTAATACTAAGTTCCCAATTCCAATGGAATTTAGTCTCTCCTATGGACCTCTTGCCTATCTACATATTCTATATATCAAGGATCCAAAGAGGGTATTTCTAAAAAAGGACCTGTTACATTTTTTACCATCCTTGCTTTTGGATGGTGTCTTCTTCACCGCTACTTTCCTTTACATAAAAACCCATTTGGACTGGGCCTATGAAAACATTCCGCTGATACAGTCCATCGCACTGGTCATTTCCTTCTTAGGTGCTATTCAATTAAGCATTTACACATACTTCATTTACCGAGAGTCGGTTGAAGCGAAACGCATGCTAAAGGAATTTCAGAAAATCAAAAAATGGCTTAACTACCTTATTACCTCATGGAGTGTACTTATTGGATTTCTGGTCCTTGCCGTTCCGATAGGACTGATTTACATAGATGATTTGGATGATAATTCAGCGCTGATCTACAAACCTCTAGGCATCATCATAAGTCTCTCGATTTACTTGCTAGGATACCAATATGCATTGAAGTACGCCAAATTGGTAGAAAATTATTCAGAACGAATTTCTAAGTTCAGTTTCTCAGAAGAAGAACTGGAAAGGCGAAAAGATCAATTATTGCATGCGCTCAAAGAGCAGAAAATATATAGCGATTCAAACCTGACCATTGCCAAATTAGCTAATCATTTGAATTGTCCGATCAACAGTCTTTCCAACGTAATCAATGAATCCCTCCAGACTAATTTCAACGACCTGATCAATCATTACAGGATTGAGGCATTTAAACAACTTGCGTTTGAGCCGGAAAGCCAAAAGTATTCGATCGTAGGTCTGGGGCAAGAAGTGGGCTTTAGGTCTAAGGCTTCTTTTTATCGTGCCTTTAAGAAGGAAACAGGTGTCACTCCCTCTCAATTCATCCAGTCTCGACCCTAGTGTGGTTTCATATGGCTATTTGAGACTCCTCCAGTTTGAATATTTTGCGGCCTGCAGAGACTTTTGAAAGAAAAAAAGTCAACCATGAAAATAGTATTTATCGCACTACTCAGCACAATCTGCATGACCACTACTAGCTTCGGACAGAGTAATCTGGTAGATGTAAAATCCAAGAAGTTTAAGACATCCGAAGGTCTTAAGATCCAAGGGTACATCGGTTATTTGGAAGTTCCGGAAAATCGCTCAAAGTCATCAAGTAGAATGATCCGGCTGAAATATATCCATCTGAAAAGTATAGCCGAAAAACCTTCCGCTCCCATCGTGTACCTAGAAGGTGGCGGAGGGGTGAGCACATGGGAAGCGGAAAGTCCCAAAGATTTGCAGGATAGAATCGAGATTTTGGAAGTAGCCGATCTTATCTTTTTGGATCGAAGAGGATCCAGTGATGAGGCGCTCACGTACATCACTGGAT
>JABSPG010000567.1 GCA_013214445.1 Ekhidna sp.
ATCTACAGAATCTGGGGCATCAATTACATTTTTTATACCTGATCGTGGTACTACTACCCTTGGGTTAGGACAAGGTTTTCCGGGTTCGTCTTCGATATGATCCCATGGAAGGGCAGCCGCCTCAGGAACTGTATTGATGTTTAAGAACAGCAAAGGATCTTTCGTATGGATGATAGTTGATTCCAAGTTAGGATCATCTCCATAGTCCTTGATGCTATCCACCCTCAGAAACCATGCATTTTCAGCATCTACAATGCTAAGTTTACCTCTGTTTTTTTGCACTGATGGGTGGCAAAATGCCATATCATCAGAAACAGATTGAAACGAACAGAACCTTGGAATGGTAATATGTCTTTCATCATTTGTGATGGTATTTCTTCCTAAGAGAATTCGTCCATCGTTTTCACGCAGAATGTGCTGATGCATTTCACTCTTTCCTCCACCGCTAGCACCTTCGTGCATGAAAGTAGCGATATTGTCATAGGGGCTATAGGATCTAACTGCGGAGCAATGAGCAGTTGTCCACCCTTCTTTTTCTCCTTGGTTTAGCAAAACGCCATAGAGTCCTTTTTTCGCACTTGGTCCGGGATAGAGATTATAGCTGTAAAGCTCATGCACTTCGTCCAACCGATTGTGTACCACTACCTGTTTTCCATTGAAGTGCGTGTGACGGAAAGTAGGTGCCACGAAAATTACCGACTGAATTTTTGTCTCCTCCGGAATGTCCTCAATAGCCACTATCTCCTGCAACATCGAGAGCCCCATGGCGAAAAATCCAGCATTGGCAGGCGCGATTACAATTCCGTAGGAACCAATTCCGGCTCTTCCGGCAAAATAGATAAATGTAGCAAGCTCCTGCTCCTTTAGCCAAGCGAAAGTTTCTTCTTTTACCGCATCAAAATCAAGATCGTACTTGTCCGAAAACCTGGTTTTGTCAGTTGGTTTATTGTCAGCTACTACCATAGTGCCCGGATCACGTCTTCTCATATAGGGTTCAGTGTAGTTGGCAGATATACCATTCTTTACACGGTGAACGATAGCTTCTGTGTATTCGCCTTTGCCAGGCACATCATATTTGACTTCAAATGTCTTGTTTTCCTTACTTCCAGTAGCCACATCCATTATTTCCTGGGTGGTTTTGAAGTAAGTAAAGCCTTTACATTGTTCTAGTGTCTCTAGTGCATTCTCTGGAATTTTAATGCCCTTTTCAATAAGTGTTTGAAAGTATTTGTCCATTGTCGATAGTATTTATTGCACGAAGTAAGGATTCGATTTGGAACAAAAACCTGAATCTCAGCAGATACTGGATTGATTTATCTCAGGAATGCTGTTTGATAAGAAAACTGTAGGTATATCAATTCAACTTTTCATTTATTTGATCTTCTAAATGATCAAATATGTTAGGAAGTTTCTACTAGGTGATGAAGACGGGAGCTTTAATTTTGTGGATTATTCGCCTATTGCTAATAATCCTGAGTGACCATAGGTCCCAGTTTTTTTCCGCCTAATAGGTGCATGTGTAGATGAAAAACAGACTGTCCAGCATCTTCATTGATATTCATGGATAAGCGATATCCAGTTTCCGAGATGCCTTTTTCTTTCGCAAGCTTTTTGGCTATCAAGAATAGTTTTCCCAAGACTAGGGTGTCCTCCTCGGTAATGTCATTGATGGTGTAGATTTCCTTTTTAGGCACAATGAGTAGGTGAATAGGGGCTTGGAGTCGATTAGGAACAAATGCTATCACATCCTCATCTTCATATTCGATCGTGGCAGGTAGTTCGCGATTAATGATCTTTGTGAAAACAGATCCATCGGCTATTTTCCTTTCTTTTTTCTGTTGGTATTCAGTGCTTTGACAAAAAGCCGTCAGGCTGAATACAAAGGCCATTAAATAAACGAATGAAGTTTTGTACATGGAGAATGTGAGTAAAGTGTGAAATTTTAATCTTGTAAACCTGGTTGATTTAGATCGTCAACGTAAGATTAGAACAAGAGTTATGAGCCGATTTTAAATATACTTACCTTCTATTTCAAGTATCAGCATCGGTTCAAATATCTAATTGTTCAATTGATGGGTTAGATTCATCAAAATGATGTGTTACTTAGTTTTATAGGTGGAACGGAATATTGAAAGTGACGTAGTGTAAGACTAATTCTGGATCAAATTGGTTAGTTGATTTTTTTTATTGTTGCAGAGAGTATTTGGTCTTAGCTAGAGGCTATCACACATGGAGTTACGTTTGCGACTTGATCAGAAAGTTAACTACTAAAAAAATGAGTAAACAAAGATTATACACCCGACTTGGTGGTTTTGTTGCATTGGTTGTCTTAATTGGAGGTATGATTTTTGACTCTTTTGAGAAGTCAGAAAATGAAACCACTGCAATTAATTTGGAATGCTATGGGGTCATTACAGATTTTACGATAGATGGAAATCATAGCACTCCCTATTTTCATATTGATAATGAATGGGTCTACTTGAATATGTACGGACATGATATTAAATATGAAGTGCAGGTTGGTGACTCTGTGGCTAAAAAAAGGCGAGAGGATGTTCTATACTTATATAGAAAAGAACGATCTAGATATAATCTGATCAAAATGATAGAATACTAGTCAAGCTCAAATTGGTCTTGGGTCTTATTGTGAACAATAAGACCTTTGGACTTAGCATGTGTTTCGCAAATGTGTTATCAGAGATGAAGTCATGTTATTACACTATACCTGAACCAGGAATTAGACATACGGCAATTGTGGGTCGGATGCTCTTGCTATGACTAGTAGAAAGAATACGATAAGTTTTTTAATGAGCATGCTATTAATGGTCTCGCTATATTCTTGTACGACCAACAAATCTGAGAAGAATATTGAGAGAATTGAAGAGGGACAATCAGAAGAAATAGTCTTGTCAATTATGGGTAAGCCTGACGGGAAAACTATCAATGCATTAGATTCTTCAGAGTTAATTTACTTTTACGCTGCGTCTCCAATAGCTGCTGGAAGAATAGAGATTTATTTTGATACCGTTTCATGGAAAGTGGAACGGATACGAGATCATGATTCTTGGTAGACATTAATTATAAATCTCCAAGAGTA
>JABSPG010000568.1 GCA_013214445.1 Ekhidna sp.
CGGGTTATTTGCAACCGCAGCAGATGGAACCTATCCTTTCATTCATTGGGGGAGGTCATTATAAGTCTACTAAATGGGATGAGTTCAAAAAAAATCACAAATCTGCTCTATAGCTGCAACCTTTCTTTTTTTTCATGATCTATAGTATTGAATGTTGAGCGTAAGCTCATCCTAACTTTAAAATAGAAGACTATGAAAAAATCGTTTTTAATCACAGCTCTAGGAATCCTTACAGCAGGCCTGACTTTTGCACAATCTGAAGAGACAAGGAACTTGAGTTCATTCTCGGAGATATCTGCTCATGAAGGGATTGACGTTTTTATCAAAGAAGGTAATAAAGAAGAAGCGAGAGTGGTCTCAGAAAGTCACGATTTAGATCAGGTCCTGACTGAGGTGAGCGGAGATAGACTAAAAATTCACTTAGAAGGTAACAATCACAGAAAAATTGAAGTCAAGGTCTATGTAACCTATAAGTCAATAAACGCCATTTCTTCTTCTTCAGCTTCTTCTTTAGTCTCCGAAGGAACTATAGATGCCAACGGCAATGATTTTGATGTAGATGTGAGTAGTGCCGGCGACATTAATGCTACCATTGAGAATGCTGATGAACTGACGGTGGAAGCTTCGAGTGCAGCAGATGCTCGATTGAAAGTTGAAGCAAATGAGATTGAAGCGAGTGTTTCAAGTGCTGGGGACATTGAGGTTTCTGGAACTGTCATGAAACAAGATATTGAGGCAAGTAGCTCTGGTGATTACGATGGTTACGACTTAGAAAGCGAAGAGGTACAGGCAAGTGCAAGCAGTGGTGGTTCTGTAAGGGTTAATGTTTCTGACAGATTGGATGCCCGTGCAAGTAGTGGTGGCTCTGTGAGATACAAGGGTTCCCCTAAATATCTTGATGCAAACTCAAGTAGTGGCGGTTCAGTCAGAAAGTCATAATATTTGAAGTAGTAGTAGACATACAATATTTTAAAATGCCTGTGAGTTGCTCACAGGCATTTTCGTTTCTTGTATAGATTAAGCCTTATTCTTTTTAGATTCAATATCTTTCTGGATGACTTCCAGGTCTTCTCTTGTCAGTCCATTTCCATTGTATAAGACATCATTGATTTGTCGAATAACTAAGTCAAGTTCACTGGTTGATTCTATTAAAGCCTTAAAAAGCTCTGTTTCCTTCGATGTTTCAGCCTCTTCAGCGAGGTGATTTGAGATGCCCAGTATTCTGGTAAGAGGGGCACGTAAAAGATGTGAGTTGATAAACGAGTACTCTGATATTTGAGCATTCTGAGTTTTTAAAGCCTTCGTTCTTTTTTGGACTGTGGAGTCCAATGCGGCATTCATAACCTCGATTTCTTTATTCTTTTCTTTGAGTTCCTTGTTTGATAATTTCAGTGCCTGCATTAGTTCCTCTATTCTTTCATTCTTATAATTCATTGAGATGAAATCAGCGAATGATTGAAGAAAAAGGGTATCCTCTAAATTCCAATGGATAATGTCTCCTTGGTTTTCGCAACAGATGACTCCTACAGGGTCGAGGTTTACGGTAATTGGACAGTCTAGCATGGAATGAATGTTCAATGGCTCCAAGTAACTTTCTGTGAATTCCTTAGTATCCCTATGCTCCCTGGCATTGGAAGCCATGATAAATGAATTGTTTGTAAGAGATTCAAAGTATTGCGGATAGTCTTTTCTTTCTAGTCTGATTATTTCGTCACTTCCGCTACCTTCCAGACAGAGGAACTTTCTAATTAAGACATCCTTCTTCTCATCAAACATCCAAATACTTACTCTATTAACTTTTAAGGTCTTGGATGTAACTAAACATATCTGCTCATACAGATGCATTGTTCCTTGATTGAAGTTTGCTTCATTCTTGGAAAAATTGAGAAATACCCTGATGTAAGATTCAAGGAGAAATCGCTTCCTGTTTGTCTCTTCTTTTATTTCTTCAAGTTCCCTATTCTTTGCGTCCGTAGTACTATAAGCCTTCGCTAGTTGATAGTATAAGATGTAGGAGTTTAGAGAAATTGCTATTGTGAAGATGATACCAGAGGCGAGTATCGGAAAGTTAAATAGCTCTATTGTGTAGCTTCTTCCAACTTCATTTAGTAGATAGTATGAATTGAAGATGGATGTAAAAATGAGGGCAGCTAGCCAGACGAGGGAGGATTTTGGTCCGGATATTATCAGTGCAATCAAAGGAACAAATGGAAACCAAAAGATGATCATATGAAAGATCTCAGGTTGCTCAATAAAGTGTGCTTCAATCATAGCAAAAAGAATGGCCATGAATACATACTTAATAGGCATGGAGTCGGGCCACTTTACTGCAAAAACAATCGTAGTGTAGAGAATCAGAAGAAAGGGGAGAAGAAGTGCAACTGATGTAGCACGTAGATCCAGAAAAATCTCTGCTAATAGCAATGCCATCAGCAATACGGCAAAAGCTAACAGCGTAAATTTGAAAATGCTGTTAGAGCGTATTTTATGATCTACAATTCCAATCCTCACTTCGATATAAATCTAACTGCCGTTCAATTGTTCCGAATAAGATACTACAAAATAGTGTTAGTCTTAAATTATTCCTTTAGGAAGACAGTTTTACAGCGCGAATATATGGCTGCATGAAGGTTTCTGAAACTCGATCGATAAGGTTTTTTAATCAAAAAAACTGAGACTATGGAGCTACTTAATTCTTGATTTGTCTGGTCACTATATCTTAGCATTCATGAGACCTATCCTATTTATAGATCGAGACGGGACAATTATTCAGGAAACTGATGATGAAAAGATTGAAACCATCGAAAAATTAGATTTTCTACCGGAAGCGCTCTATTATCTTAAGAGACTGAGGGAAGAGACTGACTATATTTTTGTGATGGTAACTAACCAAGATGGGTTAGGTACCGAGGTTTTTCCGGATCACGAGTTTTGGCCTGTTCATAACTTTATCATGAGGCTGTTAGAAACCGAAGGTATCGAGTTTGATGCGGTGCACATCGACGAACACTTTGAGAAAGATGGTCATCCTAACAGAAAACCCGGTACTGGAATGCTAACTGAGTATATGAAGGGAGGG
>JABSPG010000569.1 GCA_013214445.1 Ekhidna sp.
GTCTTTGGCCATATCTAAGATGAAGAGGTTGTTGCCACGTATCTGCCATTCTACTTTGATTTTTTTCCCTTTTTTGTCTTCTGCCTTTAGAAACTTGAAAAGGTTGAAAAGAGCAATTTCCGCTAAAGCTTCGACGTTGTACAGACTCAGTGATAGTAGCAATGTATCGTGCTCTTGTAGGTGATTGTGCACTAGGTTTTGGATGTTTCTAAGACTGTTTAATGTGTATATACTGTTGTCTAGAAATCCCTTCACGTAGAATTGATTACCTGAATGGAAATAGAATAACGGTTGTTTATTAAGGGTTTCCGGTTTTCGGTGTAGCAGTGCAGTTTCCATGATTTCTAAATTTTGATTGGATAATGTGCATGTTTGTATTGAAAAGCATTTATTTCGGTTTGTTGTACTTGCATGTTCGATAGTGTAGAGCGCTTAGCCACATAGCTCATAATGAGGAAGAAAATCACTGTCAGTACCGCTATGATGATGCATTTTGTTCTCACCGACGATTGTACTTTCTTGTGTATAGAATGTGTTTTCATGATCTTTTTATTTGAATACTAAGTTTGAAAACTGCTCGCTTCTTTTTGAGAGGATAAAACCTATATATGGATTTCTATTTTAAGCGTAGTACGTAGCGATGCATTTCCTTAATCACGTAGGTTTTTCACGTAGGGGACGCGCATTTATTACTCAGATGCTAGGCGTAAGTAATGATCTGTGGCAGTAATAAGGATAGGTCACTGATCGGTGCAATCTGAGGGATAGAATCGTTTTGCTAGGGGAGGGAGGGGTAATTGATGATTAGAGAAAACGGACTTTCCCTTTTTAGTCGCATTGGCTTATTGCTGACCAACTCCAAATACCAAAAATCTAGATATGGTATTTCACTACTAGGGCATCAAAAACCTCTTAGTTATTCACCGAAGATTGACATCTACCAGCCCATTTTCAACAGCGTAGACCACCAAACCAGCGATATTTTTGGAGCCTGTTTTTTGGAGCAGATTTCTTTTGTGAGCATCTACGGTTCGCTGACTTATAAATAGTTTGTCAGCGATTTCTTTGTTGCTCATCTCCTCAACGATCAAAGCCAAGACTTCTTTCTCCCTTCTTGAGAGTTCAGTATCTATCAAGAGCGAATGACTGGGTTGTACTTTTTTTCCTGCTAACTCACTTATGATGGCATTTGTAACCTCAGAAGAAAAATAGTTCTCTCCTTTAAAGATCGTTTCAATGGCCTGGAGTATTTCATCCTGACCAGAACTCTTCAGTAGATAGCCATTTACACCTAACTCTATCATTTTTTTTATGTGGGCGGTTTCACCCAACATGGTCAATGCCAATACTTTTTGCTGAGGAAATGCGGTTTTTATCTCTTCCATGAGCTTAATTCCGTCCATCTTCGGCATGGAAAGATCAGTGATCACTAAGTCAAAGGAATCATTCTTTAGAAATAAAAGAGCTTCTTCACCATTGCCTGCCTTTCCTTTGATGGAATAGGCGGCATTGTCTTCGAAATAGAATTTCAATCCATCCCTTACTACTTTGTGATCATCGACTAGGAGTATAGTTTTCATGGCGGTCAGTGTGGTTATCGCAATTTATATCGATTCAGTTTTTTATCGCAATCATTTGGTGGTGGATTTTCTATTGGCTATCCAAGAATACCTTGCGTTATTTATCTCAGCTTGATATCTCGATCTTTTTAGCCAAAGGAATTTCTACTAAAATCATAGTGCCAGATCCGGGTTCAGACTCAATTTCTATGAAACCATTCATTGCTGATACACGACTTTGCATCGACATCAATCCAAATCCTTTGTTCTTGGAGAGGATATCCTGTGTATCAAACCCTTTGCCATCGTCTTCAATGGTCATGCTTATGAGTTCCTCCATCTTATTGATCTGAATAAATGCTTTTTTTGCTTCAGAATACTTCATGATATTGTTGACTGATTCCTGAATGATCCTAAAAAGCCCGAGCTCAATTACTCTGGAGATTCGTTCTTCTCTCAGGTTTTCTGTCAAGTGGAATTCAACTTTTGAATGTAGGTTTTCAAGTAGGTTTTCAACAGCAGCTACCAGACCAAAATCCTTGATGGCTTTGGGCATGAGTACATGCGCGATTGCGCGAGTTTCGTTAATGCTCTTGCCCAGATAATCCATTCCGGTGTTTAGGCGTTTTTGAGTCCCTATGGACAGTACCATGGCTTCTTTGATGACTGCATCCAGGTTAAGTTTTGCAGTAATGAGCGATTGCTGCAAGCCATCATGTATCTCCTGAGATATCTTTCTCCTCGTTTTGTCTTCTGCCTCATATACTTCCTGCAGCATCCTGTCTTCAGCTTTCATGCGTTCGCTGATATCTATGATCACCCCATCGATAGTGATTTTGCCTTTTTTTCCATGTACAAACTCTCCGTTTTCTAGTACCCATTTGTCATCCCCCTGTTTGGTGATAATTCTGTAATTGAAGATGTATTTTCTTTTTTCAGCAAGTGCTTTTCTTAGTTGGTTTCGCAGTGATTCTGTGTCATCTGGGTGTACCAAGTCTGCAAATTTGAAATCCCCGGTGGGGTAAAATTCTTCTGCTTTATATCCGGTTAATTGTTCAGCGTAGCTGCTGATGAAATTCATGCTGTAGGCATCATCAAACGCGCAGTTGAAAACAACGCCCGGTACACTATCAATGATGGAAGACAGTTTCTTGTTTGTTTTTTTTAGCTCCGACTGAAGTTCTGTTTGTTCTGTCACATCTTGAGCAATCCCCACATGCATCAAGGGATTGTTCTCCGCATCACGAAAAACCTTACTAATCGCGTGAAGGATAATCTCTTTGTCATCACTGTATCGCCTCATACGGTAGGTAAATTCATATGATCCAGTCTTGGAAGCTGCTTCAAAGGCCTCTATAAAAGGCTCAACATCGTTTTTATTTACTCGATCATAGTAATCGAGTGATGGTGGCGGGTCTTCAGGTTTCAATCCATGGATGGTTTTCATGGAGTCTGACCACCAATTCTTATTTCTTTCTCTTAGGTCCACGGTCCAGGCGCCTATCTTAGCGATTTCCTG
>JABSPG010000057.1 GCA_013214445.1 Ekhidna sp.
TATCCTAACCTAGCAAATTACCCTAATGGTCAAACCACAGAGGCCGTTTCGTTCCTTAAAGTTAATCGGGACAGTTTTTCTTGGTCCGAATTCACTCGCCCTGCTAATGAAGACCTGATTATATACGAATTGCTAATAAGAGATTTTACCGAAGAACGCACGTATAATGCTGTCACCGAAAGGCTTGACTACCTAGCCGATCTGGGGGTGAATGCGATAGAGTTGATGCCCATTCAGGAGTTTGAAGGAAACTTAAGTTGGGGATACAATCCGGCGTTCATGCTTGCCGTGGATAAATACTATGGTACAGAACTAGATCTAAAAACACTTATTGATGAGTGTCACAAACGAGGAATGGCAGTCATCCTGGACATAGTACTGAACCATCAATTTGGACGAAATACACTTGCAAGGTTATATAATGAAGGCACTTACGGACCTCCAACCTCAGACAACCCTTGGTTCAATACCACTCCAAAGCATGACTTCAATGTTGGCTATGATATGAATCATGAGAGTCAATACACCAAAGACTATACAGATCGGGTAGTTACCTACTGGCTAGAGGAATACAATGTGGATGGTTATCGTTTTGATTTATCTAAAGGATTTACACAGAAGAACTCCTTAGGGAACGTTGGCCTCTGGGGTAATTATGATGCAAGTAGAGTAGCACTTTGGAAGCGCATTGCCGATGTTATCTGGGAGCAAGACCCAACTGCTTACATCATCTTGGAGCATTTCGCAGATAACAGTGAGGAAAAAGAGCTGGCTTCATACGGAATGATGCTGTGGGGGAATATGAATCGCGCATATATCAATGCTGCAAGAGGAAGTTCTACCTCCCTGGGTCAGACGTACCATGAAAACCGAGGGTGGGACGAAGCACACCTTATCTCGTACATGGAAAGTCATGACGAGGAAAGGCAGATGTGGGAATTGCAAAAGAGTAGAAATACCTTCGAAGCATTAGAGAGAGCCAAATTGGCAACTGCTTTTTTCTTGACGGTTCCAGGTCCTAAGATGTTATGGCAGTTTGGAGAATTTGGATATGACGAAGAACTTAATAATGATCGCTTAGGAGTGAAACCGACTAGATGGGAATACCTAGAAGACCCAAAAAGAAGGCAGCTTTTTGACGTGTACAAGTCATTGATCAATCTGAGGACAAAGACCAATTACATATCAAAAGACTACTTTTCTTGGAGCAGTGCCGGAAAAGTAAAGACCATCAATATCGAACATCCCGAGGTTGAAATTTATGCGATTGGAAACTTCGGAGAAGATCCAGAAACCACTGAACACAAGTTTTCAAAAAGCGGCACCTGGTATAACTACTTCACCGGGGAGCCTGTAGAAGTTAGTGAACCAAATATTGAAATCACTCTTCAAGCTGGAGCTTGGTACATTTTCACCTCTGAGCAGATTGATAATTACATAGATGACCAGCAAGTGCTCAATGTGGAGGACCTTACAAAAGATCAAGTCTACCTCTACCCTAACCCGACTGCTGACATTGTGAAGGTAGGGGTAGCAAATTATTCCAAATTTGAGGTCTTTGACCTTTCAGGCAGGAAAGTCAAGGAAGGAAAAATTACTCCTTCGCTTGAAATAAATCTTAGCTCCCTAACACGAGGAGTTTATCAGATAATACTATCTAATCATAGTGAAAATATCAGGCGTCAGATCGTCGTGGAGTAATCTAACAGTCGGAAACGTTTTCGAATGCCTTCACACCAAGTGAGGGCATTTTTTTATCATTATAATTCGCAAACGTTTGCGTAGAAAAAAGCGCTAAAAAGCCCTGAAAATCATGGTTTTACGTTACGAAATTGGTAAAATTGATGTGAGAAAATATCAACAAATTAGGAATTTGTCAGTGAGGACAAATAATCATTGATAATAACAGAACATCTATTCGAATGAACAAACTAAATCATCCAATTTGGTTGCAAAGGTTTTTAACTATAGCCCTATTAATTGGTGCATTTGCAGCGAACGGCCAAGACAAAACAGTAACAGGGACTGTATCAGATGCCCAAGATGGTATCACCCTTCCAGGTGTTACAGTTGTGGTAAAGGGAACAACCAATGGTGTTGCCACGGACATTGATGGTAATTACTCCATTGAGGTTCCTGAAGATGCAATTTTGGTGTTTTCATTCATAGGATATCAATCACAAGAACTAGCAGTTGGAGCTCGATCAGTTATTGATGTACAACTTGGTACGGACATTCAAGAACTTTCTGAAGTCGTAATTATCGGATACGGACAGGTAGAAAAAGGGGATGTAACCGGAGTTGTAAACAAGATTGATGAGAAACAATTCAACAAAGGTATGATTGTATCTCCGGAAAGACTGATTGCGGGAAAAGTAGCTGGGGTCCAAATTACCCCAAATAGTGGGGAGCCCGGCGGTGGAACAACAATCAGAATCAGGGGTGGAGCCAGTCTAGGTGGAGGTAGTGATCCTCTATACGTTGTTGATGGGGTAGTATTACCTCAAGGTGGGAATAATGTATCAGGAACAAGAAACCCTCTCAGTTTTATCAATCCATCTGATATTGCTGATATTACCATCCTAAAGGATGCTTCAGCAGCTGCCATCTATGGTTCTCAAGGAGCAAGTGGGGTAATCATAATCACTACTAAGGGAGGAACATCAGGAAAACCTCAGTTCACCTATGATGGATCATTTTCTGTATCAAGCATTAGGGGTCAAGTTGACATGTTGAGCACACCTGAATTCATCTTCACCGTTGATAGACAAGCGCCGCAAAATTTGGATGACTTGGGAGTAGATGGTGTATTATCAGATACCAATTGGTTTGATGAAATCACACAAACTGCCGTGGGACAAAATCATAATATCTCGTCTTCTTTCGGTATCGGCGACAATACCAAAAGCCGGGTCTCATTAAATTATCAAAACTTAGATGGAGTATTAAAAACATCGAACACTGAGCGAATTGCAGGATCGATTAGTCTAGATCATGAGGCACTTAATGGAGATCTAAAGATCAATTGGAATTCCAAACACTCACTCATAAACAATCGTTTTGCTGAAAATGCCGTTGGAGGAGCTTTGATTTTTGCTCCCACACAGCCAATACGCGATACAGATTCTACCTATTTTGAGTGGAATAATACCCTTGCTCCGTTGAACCCGGTATCTCAAGTAGATCGAAGAAAGAATATTGGTAGAACTATTAGAAATCTCTATTCACTGAAGCTAGAATATGCTCTACCATTTGTAGAAGGACTGAGTGCTACAGTCATAGGTAGCTTCGACAAATCATCCGGTGTAAGTCAGGATATCACCTTAGTAGGTGATAGACCAGGCGATTTAGGAGGTTTCAATTTTAATGAAGATGAGCTTCTAAGGAGGAATATCGAAGGATATTTTACCTATACCAAAAATATAGGTGACATAGATATTGACTTTACAGCAGGATACTCTTACTATGATAATCAGTTTACAGTAAACAGGAGATTAAGAAAAATCGAAGACATTTCACTAGACTCATTGAGCATTCCAGACCCACTTGAGTACTTGACCGACGGACAGTTAGAACAGAATGCAGGTCTTTTGGAGTCTCCACTTATTTTTGATGAAAACAACTCTAGATTGATTTCATTCTACGGAAGAACAAATTTTAAATACAAAGATAAATACCTACTTACGGCGACATTAAGAAGAGATGGAACTTCTCGTATCAGCCAAACTGGGGAACCATGGAAAATCTTCCCGTCTGTGGCTCTTGGATGGAGAGTCATTGATGAGCCTTTTATGCAAAATCAAAAGGTAGTGAGCAACTTAAAGCTAAGACTAGGATACGGAGAGTCTGGAAATCCAAACAATATCGGAGATTTTGATAACGTATTCTTCTACTCCGGTGGAGATGATCGCGTTCAATACATATTTGGGAACGATACCATAAACACTGTTAGACCTAATGCAGTGGATACTAATTTGGGTTGGGAAACGACCAATACAACAAACCTTGGGGTAGATTTTGGATTTTTTGATGGTCGATTAAGTGGTTCCATTGATGCTTATAATACCGTGACATCTAACCTACTACTGGATATCATATTCCCTATAGGATCCATTCCTGGTGATAGAGCAGTCACGAATGTTGCATCCTTTGAAAGTAGAGGTTTAGAATTACAGTTAAACTCTATAATTGTTGACAAAAGTGATCTTCGGATTGATGTGAATTTCAATGCTGCTTACAACACCAACGAAATAACCAAGCTGAATAGAAGCAATGATCCAAACGATCCGGGCATAAGAAGAAGTGGAATATCTGGCGATGTAGGAAGGACAATTCAAGTGTGGAGAGTTGGTGAAAACAATACCTCTTTCTTCACTTATCAGCACCAGAGAGATGCAAATGGTAACCCACTGCCTGACAGAACAGATCATAATGGAGATGGACTTCAAAATGATTTGGATATCTATGTAGATCAGAATGGTGATGGACAAATCAATGAAAACGACCTGATCGTAAATCAACAAGCCGCTCCGGATTGGATATATGGATTAACTTCTAATGTTCAGTTCAAAAAATTTGACTTAGCAATGACCTGGAGAGGCGCGATTGGAAATTACAACTACAACAATACGTTCTCTCAGTTTGGAAATTTTGAAGGTGTCAATCAACCCGGATTTGCAAATAATATTCACAGATCGGCATACAGAACGGACTTTACAGATCGTCAGCTATTATCGGATGCCTACCTTCAAAGTGCGTCTTTTCTTCGCCTAGATAATATTACGGTAGGCTATAGCTTCAGTTCTTTAGGTGAAAAACTAAATGGACGTGTATATGTGACCGGAACAAATCTTCTTACACTAACTTCATACGATGGTTTAGATCCTGAAGCTGGTGGACAAGGTGGAATCGATAATAACCCCTACCCTATTGCTCAAATGTATGTTGTTGGATTAAATCTTAATTTTTAAGGCATGAAAAAACTTGTATTCATATTAACAATATTGTTTCTAGGTGCTTGTACCGATTTAGAAGTAGATGCTCCTTCTTTTGGAGATGATGAAGCCTCAACCTTCAGTACTTTCGAAGGTTATCAATCATACATAGCAAAAGTTTACGCATCATTGACTCTTACTGGGCAGCAAGGGGCTGCAGGTCAAGCAGATCTTAGTGTAATCAATGATGAAGGTTTCTCAAGTTACCTAAGGGTATGGTGGAAAGCACAAGAGTTGACCACAGATGAGGCGATCATCGCTTGGGCAGATGCTGGAATCAGGGATCTTCATAACCATTCTTGGAGTTCCGACAACCAGTTCGTTCGCGTATTCTATTATCGCATTTTTTATACCATTTCATTAGCAAACGACTTTATTAGGGTTGCTAGTAATCTACCGGCGGGCTTAACAAATGAAGAAACCGAAGAAATAAACAGATTCATTGCTGAAGCAAGATATATTAGGGCTTTTGCGTATTGGCATGCGCTAGACCACTTCAGAAATGTGGTGTTAGTCACTTCTGTATCTTCCAACCTTCCGACTCAGGAATCTCCCGAAACCGTATTCAATTTTATTGAGTCAGAGCTGAATGAAATAGAGAACAGCCTTTACCCTGCCGGTCAAGGAAATCACCCTTATGGTCGACTAGATCAAGGAGCGGTATGGATGCTTAAAGCAAAATTGTTCCTAAATGCAGAGATATACATTGGAACTCCTCGATTTACCGATGCAGCAGACGAAGCGAACAAGGTGATTAATTCTGGTGTATATCAAATTCATGAAAACTATGGTGAGTTGTTCATGGGTGATAATGACTTACGAACAAATGAAATAATCTGGCCGATTGTTCACGATGGTCTTGTATCCCAGACTTGGGGTGGAACAACTACCTTAGTTAGAGGCGGAATAGGTGGAGCCATGATGGATGATTTGGATAACGGTGCTGAAATAGAAGATGAGGCAGTAGACAACTACGGAGTTCCGAGCGGATGGGGAGGTTATCGATCAACTGGAGCTTTGGTTGAAAAGTTTGACCACCTCGTATTTGAAGATGATTTCTCTGCAGATAAATCTGCTTGGGTTCGACCTTCCAACGGGTCGTGGGATTATGTATTTGATTCAGAAAGAGAAGATGGGTATGCAAACTACAGCCCCGTATCAGAAAACTATAGCAATGACGGGCTTAGAATACCACTAAACCTCATAGATAATCGGGAAGTACAGTTGACTTTCTCAGTGAATTTCAGGAATGGTGATGATGCGGTATCCGATCAAGACCGAAAGGTTTTGACAGGGTATGCAGCAGTGGGTACAAATGCTGGAGCAATTGACTCACTCCGATTCAATAGATCCGCAACCTTTAATTATAGATTCAACTCTTCAGGAGTAAATCAAATTAGGTTCTTTGGTATTGCTTCCAATGATTACACAGACATCCAACTGGACATTGTAAATGTAACTTATGTGTCTGGTATAGATCAACGATTGAAGATCTTCACAGAAGGACAAACGTTTACAAACGAAAAAGTCGAAGACTTTGAAAACGGTTGGTCATACACTAAGTACAGTAATATTGAGTCAACTACCGGCAGCAGAGCTCCCGGAGTGGATCAAGTTGGCACAGATTATCCCGTATTTAGATTAGCTGAAGCTTACTTGATTTTGGCGGAAGCCGAATTAGAAGGAGGCGGCCTAAGCGGAACAACATTGGGTTACCTTAATGAGCTAAGGCAAAGAGCATATGGCGACAATAGCGGAAATGTAACTGCCGGAGATGTAACATTGGATTGGATTCTTGATGAAAGAGCTCGGGAGCTATACCTGGAAGCTACTAGAAGAACAGACCTTGTAAGACATGGTAAATTCACTGGTGGAGACTACATCTGGCCTTGGAAAGGTGGCGTCCCTGAAGGGATTTCTACTCCTTCTCACCTGGACATCTTCCCGATTCCAGCATCAGATTTGATTGCAAATCCTTTATTGGAGCAGAACGACGATTATTGATTTTTGTATTTACGGTTTTAAAAGCGGCCCCTGGTCGCTTTTTTTCTTGCTATGAAGAACTATCACCCCCTATTCCTCTTGATACTGTTTCTGTCTGCTTGCGGGCAACCTAAGAAGCTTGCTTTCAATGAGTTTGAATTTCAAAGTGATTACATAGGAAATAGACAAATCACTGTTCTATTACCCCCTTCTTACAATGAAAAGGATGTAAGCTTTCCAGTCTTGTATATGCATGATGGGCAAATGTTATTCGATTCTACCACGACTTGGAATGGAAAGGAATGGGGTATTGATGAAACGCTTAATAGGTTATGGAGCGAAGATCAATTGCAAGAGATTATTGTGGTGGGAATAGATAACGGTGGAACTTCGCTTCGTCACCCTGAGTATTTTCCGCAAAAGCCATTTGAACAACTAAATTCAGAAATTCAAGACTCTTTGTACCAACTAAACAGAGTTTCCGGAAATGGACTATTTGCGGAAAAGATAAAATCCGACGACTATCTGCGTTTCTTAGTTAGTGAGTTAAAACCTCATATTGACTCAACATTTCTCACAAAGACAGACCAAAAGAATACTTTTATAGCCGGTTCTAGTATGGGAGGCCTAATCTCCATGTATGCCATCTGTGAATATCCCAACGTTTTTGGAGGTGCTGCATGCCTTAGTACGCATTGGCCTGGAGTATTTAGTACTGAAGATAACCCTGTACCAAACGAATTCTTTAAATACCTAGCAAGCAACTTACCAAACCCAGAAAACCATAAGCTTTACTTTGATCTTGGTACAGAGACACTTGATGCAATGTATCAAACTCTTCAACCAGTAGCAGATTCCATCATTCGGAATGGTGGATATGATGAGAATAACTTTTTATCTCTTTTGTTTGAAGGAGATGCCCATGACGAAGTTGCATGGAACAACCGATTTAATATTCCCCTGACTTTTCTAATTGAAAAATGAAGAAACTTGTATACCTACTCTTTTTCGCTTCATTAAGTGCTTTTTCACAAAATGTAAAGCATGTCGACCCTCCGTTCTGGTGGATCAATATGCCAACCAATGAACTTCAAATTATGCTTCATGGTGAAGGTATAGGAAACCTCTTGGCAAGCATTGATCAGAAGGGCGTTTCTATCTTATCAACAGAAAGCTTAGAGAATAAAAACTACTTGGTTTTAAACCTGGGTATAGCAGAAGATACAAAAGCAGGAATGTTCACGATTGAACTAAAAGAGGGTAAAAAGACAAGGATCAAGATTCCATACGAACTAAAAAGTCGGGAACCCCAAGAAGGAAGAAATCAAGGTTTTGATGCAAGCGATGTAATCTACCTGCTCATGCCCGATCGCTTTGCAAATGGAGATCCTGACAATGACACCATTGAGGGTATGCTAGAAGCCGCAGATCGTTCCAATCCCAACGGCCGGCACGGGGGTGACATCAAGGGAGTTAGTGATAAGCTAGACTACATCAAAGAACTGGGGATGACCGCAGTTTGGTTGACTCCTACCTTCGAAAACGATATGAAAGCATCGTACGGAGCTTATCATGGATATGCCGCCACAGATCTCTATAAAATTGACAGAAGATTTGGGAGTAATGAAGAGTTTAAAGCCTTTGTTTCGAAGTGCCATAGCATGGATATCAAGGTGATCATGGACATGATTCACAACCACATTGGTGATCAGCATTGGTGGATGACAGACCTACCTACGAAAGATTGGGTGCATGATTTTGAAAAGTATGGGACAACCAACTTTCGAGGTGAAGTTCAATCAGATCCTTATGCTTCGAAATACGATTTAGACAAACTTCAGAAAGGATGGTTTGTACCTGAACTTGTAGACCTTGACCAAAGAAATCCTATTCTAGCCAAGTATTTGATACAGAACTCGATTTGGTGGATTGAATACTCTGGAGTCGATGGGATTCGGATGGATACGTATGTGTATCCATACAAGGACTACCTGGCAAGATGGGTAGAAGAAGTGATGACCTCATATCCGGACTTCAATATTGTGGGCGAATCGTGGGTGGAAACGGTTGCGCATGAGAGCTTCTGGCAAAAAGATAAAGAAGGCGAAGATGATGGATATGATTCTAAGTTGGCTAGTGTCACTGATTTTCAAATCATGTTTGCGCTAGATCAAGCACTCAATGAAGATTTTGGCTGGAAGAATGGGCTATCAAAACTTTACTATGCTGTTTCTCAAGATCGCCTGTATTCCGATCCAATGAAGAATGTAATCTTCATTGACAACCATGATGTAGAACGTTTTTTCACCAAAGTTGGCGAGGACGCTGAAAAGTTCAAAATGGGATATGCGTATCTCATGACCATCCGAGGTATTCCCCAGGTATATTATGGGATAGAACTAATGATGGCTAACGATAAGGTCAATGGAGACGGTAGAAAAAGAGCAGATATGATCGGTGGATGGGCAGAGGATTCTCGCTCTGTTTTTACAAAAGAGGGAAGGACAGCAACCGAAAACGAGGCGTTTGAATATGTGAAGAAAATAACCAACTGGCGAAAAGGCTCCAAAGCAATACACGAAGGCAAGCTGACTCACTTCATTCCTGAGAATAATGTGTATGTATATTTCAGATACACAGAACAAGAATGTGTGATGGTAATCATAAATGGTGATCAGGAAGAAAAAGAAATTGACCCTTCTAGATACGCTGAATTCCTCAGTAAATTCACTAGGGGTATAAACATAATGGATGGTTCTATAGTAGATATAGAAAAGAACTTCAAAGTAAATGGAAAAACGACATCTATTTATGAGTTGAACTAGCACTAAGTATCATACGAAAACTCGAAATAGGTACGTTAATGAAAAAACCTCACCATGAAAGAATCACATCAACTACCTGTTTACCTATGTATACTTTTTATTCTCGTCGGTTGCTCAAATGACGATGAGGCCCTTCCCCGTGAATTAGTCAATGACTTCACAATGATTGAGGTTGGAAATTATTGGGTTTACGAATGGTACGAGATAGAACCTAATGGAGTGACTACTATACTTAACAGAAGAGACAGTGTTTATATATCAGAGGTTATAGAAACTGGAAGTAAAAGTCTTTTTCTAAGAGAAGCTACTTTCCTTGGCACTCCTCGCCAGTCTTATCTATTTGATTCTGCTAACACGATATTCAGATTTTCAGATCGTGAGATATTGTTAACACTAGATGAATCTATTGAGCAACGAAAACTGCTGGGTTTTGAGAACGATCCGATCGCAAGAGTGACGTACTCCTTAGAAGAAGGGACTGATTATGTGGAAGTTCCAGCAGGGCGATTTGAATGCATCAATTTCAAGGGAGTAATCGAACCGCTACAGTCTGATTATCCACATGGCGAGCGGTATAACTTCCATCATTATGCTAAGAATATTGGACTGGTATCGATGCGTACACAGTTTTACAACTCCCCCAATGACATTGAGATGAGACTAGTAAAATACGGGAAGAATTAGGTTTAAAATTTCAGCAGGTGATATCCAATATGCTGATAGTGGGTGACGGTTGTCAGCATAGAAATAGCTAGTTCAATTCTAGGATTCAATTCTTTTTTACTGAAACCTCTTGCTCGAAGCGATTGACCGCATACGGTAATCAACACCCCTGCATCTGTCAATTCTTCAATCAATTGTTGATTAGGGTTATCCAATCCGAACTGAGCCATATAAGCAGTATCAGTCAATGTTGAGTATGTAGACTGACCATGAAGTGCCAGTACCACCTTCATATTAGCCTCTGGAACCCCTCCTACACTGTGTAGGTTCAACATCCTTGCAACATTATTCAAAGATTTATCTATCTGGGTCTTATCCTCTGTCCCTCCAAAAACGTCCACTACTATCTTATATTCCTGATCTGAATTAGGCTTGATAGTAGCTTCAAGCACTTCATAAATACCTCCATAGTTTTCAATTACCGGATTAACTGGTTCTTGACCAAAGAATTGAAAAGAGCTAGAAAGAATCAATAATAGAAAAAGACACTTTTTGGTCAAATCAAGAAAGCAGGAAGTCGAATTCATTTTATTGTTATCTCTGCCATTTCAAATTTGACAACATCTCCAGACCTCAGTTTTTTTCTACGTTGCTTCTCCACTTCGCCATTTACTAAAATCAGTCCTTCATCGATCAGCTGCTTTGCCTCTCCCCCGCTACTAGCAAGTTGCTCAATCTTCAAAAGCTTATTGAGTTCAATAAAATCGTGACCTTCTAACTCGAATATCTGCATTGCTACTTCTGATTATCAAGCGCAATTTTAAGCGTAAATTCCATAACTGGGTCCCTGCCTTCTAAAACATCTTCAACTGAGGCTTTCACTACATGATCTGGTATCAATCCCCGATTAGTCGTTTCTTGAATCTTGGAAGTAGCAAATTCCTTGACGTAACAAGGAACCCCGACCCTTATTTGGCTATTAGTTAAAGTAGTATATTGCTTTGATCCGGCCACAAAGCCTTCGTATCTCGTTCCCGTCTCCTCCCCTATGAAGACAGCTCCATTCAATTCGCGAAGTGCCCATGCAACAACGGCTCCAGTGGAATAGGTATTCCCATCTACCATTACATAAACATCTCCTTGATACAAATCCCTGGAAGCCTTTTTAATCTTTTTGTATCTGGTTTTACCCTTCCACGAGGTGTTCCTCAACAAGTATGGAAAAACCTCCTCATTTTTGTAGATGAACGGCACTATCTCATCCCCAAATTCATTCCTACCTCCCATATTTCCTCTTAAGTCGACGATTAACTTGCCTTTTCCATGTCCAGCGATTCTTCCAAAAATGTCTTGGTAGAATGAAGATCCTTTCAGCTTATATTTCTCTACCAACCTATAGTCAAAAGATTTAAGGCGCAAATAGGCATACTCATCTTCCAACTTCAATTCGTAGAAATCAGCAATGGATGGTTCTTTCTTTGCTGCGAGTACAGTCCTAGCCTTAAAATTTTCAATCCTCTGGTCCCTATCAAGGGCTGCTACAAGAACATTTTCTACTTGGTCGCCTTGTCTCAAAGTGAGATTAAAAGAATCTGACTGCTCCAAATAAAAGAAATAGAACCAAGGAAAATTGTACGCTATCTTCTTTGTTTGATACGTCTGGATACTTCCATCACTTGGCGTCACCGATCTCAATTTTTTCAGAATTTCCGCACTCTTCCTTCCATTTATCTCCAGAATTTCTGCTCCTTCTTCCAAACTCGCTTCTGCTGACATGTCATGTTCGATGTAGATTCTATCATCCAATAGAAAAATTGAAAAAGGTAAAAAGCTCGCTCTACCAGTTATAATTGGCGCATGCACATCATCAGACCACTGACCAATTTCAAAGTGACCTTCATTCGATAATGCACAAAGCTGGCTAATAAAGGTATAAGCTTGGTATTTGTTATAGTCACCACCCTTAAGACTACTAATCAATGAATCCGCCCTGCTGTCGAAATTTGGATTGTACTTGTATAGACCTGGATTAAAAGAAACAATATCCATATAGAGTTGATTAAGATCCTCTTTTACTTGATCAACAGAAAGCGATTGAGACAGTAATACATGAACGCTGAAAAAAGTAAGAAAAACTAAAAAGTCTCTTTTCATGGGTATGATACTTTATTCCAAAGAAAGGAATTCTACTAAATAGTTGCATGATGAGCAATACAACTTTCCGATATTAATTCTTAAAAATAGAAACATATATACTAGACTTGCCGTATGATTAATTCTTAAAAGTAGAAAGTAATGAAAGGATACCTTGGAGAATTTGAGGAGTTGGTACTGCTTACCATCGCAAATCTTGCTGATGATGCATACGGCGTAGCAATTTTGAATGACATCTCAGAGCGTGCCAATCGAAAACTTAGTATCGGTGCATTGCACTCCACTCTTACTCGATTAGAAGAAAAGGAATATATCACTTCCTATCTTGGTGAACCGACCAATGAGCGCGGCGGAAGAAGAAAACGATATTTCGAATTGACTGATGCTGCAAAAGCAGAGCT
>JABSPG010000570.1 GCA_013214445.1 Ekhidna sp.
AACAAGATCCTTTAGCTGGTTGATTTCCTTACTTAGCCCTCCAATCTTATCTTTCAGATGATCTCCATCCAGATGATCTCCATCGCTAGCAGATTGGAAATGCCCTTTGTCTTTAGCATCTGTATTTTTCTGCGATTGGAAGCTAGGTTTTGGACTGTCGCGATCTCTTGGTGGGATGGAGGATAGTCTACTCGACGAGAATTGAAAGTCGGTCTTTAATTCTCCTTTTTTTGATTTTTCTTCCAACTCCTTGGCAAGTTCCATGAGTTGCTCAAATCCCTTAAAAAAATCGCCCATTTGGATGTGCTATTTTCTACCCAGCAGTTTTCTGGTATCATCCTTGATCAAACTAAGGTCTTGCTTTATTCCTCTTAGGAACACCTGATAATTGTTCTTACGCTTGCTTTCTGCGTCTTTTAGGTCACTATGGATTTCATTGTAAATGGTTTTGAGATAGGTTTCTCTTTCCTTTTTTGCAGATGCTTCTTTCTTTCTTAAACTGATGAACATGACTCTTTCTTTTTGGTTTTGGAAGTTAGGAGTGGAGTCAGGAATAAGGGAATAGGGGGGTCACCTAATTGAGATAATTATGCCTCATTGAGATCAGAATACTAATCGGTGACGCAGCTGAAAGGAGATTAAAAAACCCCTGAAGTTGATAGACTATGCCAACTTACTTAAGATTCAGAAATCTGACAGGAACGCTTTTGATATTATCTCCATCGGTAAATAAGAACTGCCCCTTGTTCTGGAGGATGTATGCATTCCACCCATAAGGTAAGTTCTCGATCTTTTGTGGAGCTTCCCAGTTTGGGTTTTGATATGATCCAGCATTATAGCTGATAAAAAAGCCCTGTTGCGATGGTTCACCATCCACATACCTGGTAAAGATGATAAATCTCTTTTCTGCATCAACGAACGGACTGAATTCTGTACCGTTTTCGGTATTGAGTTTGTTTAGGGTGTTTGTCAGCTTCAGATTTTCATTGCTCAAAGTAGCTTCAACCAGGTCTCCATTTCCCTTTTCAGTATAAAGGAATAATTCAGTGTCTGTATGCCAATGAAAATAGCCACCTACAAAGTCTGAGTCTGCACTTAAATTGATTGGATCTGACCAGGTAGTACCTTTCTTTTCAATCAGCCAGTTGGTTTCATTTCCATCTATTTTTCTGGTATAGATCAATCGTTCTCCTGATGGAGATATAGCGCCATTGTATATTGAATCCAATGATAAAGGAGTTTCTGACTCCATAAGTAAGCCCTTTTGCGACGTATATAGTTTTACCGTTTGAATATCCCATCCTGTCGTCTCTGTCAGAAAAAGTGTTTGCTCATTTGCGGTGAAACTGAACACATTTTGCGACTTGTTAGGTGCAGATACGAGATAAGGGTAGTAGATACTGTCAGGTGAAGTGAAATTGCTATCGTAGTAGACATCCCGAAATTGTTCCTCGGAGAGGGTATCCCCAACGATTTTTCTTCGAGTGATCCAATCATCCAAGGGATTAATAGAATCGTATTCAAAAGATCGATCATTCAAAATATTTCCTTTGATATTGGTAAAGAATATGCGTCTAGGAAATCCTTCTTCTGTGTAAAAGGTAGAATCAAAACCATGTACTTCGGTTCCTTTGAATTCAGCCCTTAAGGTGTTGCCCTTGTCATTCAAGTAGTCGGTCATGGTGTAATAGACAGTTCCAATGGAATCCAGCCATTCCGTGACTTTGATACGGTCGTCGATATACCTAACTCGTTCAACACTGTATGCTTCTTCACCATCCTCACGGTATTTTGCTCCTGTATGTAATCCATCAAGATCATATTGGTATATGTATTCTGTCCTAACTTGTTTTGAGGAATCGAGCTCTAGCCAGCGATGTGGTTTGCCATCTTCAAAGTAATAAGTGAGACGGTATTTGAATGGTATTTCATTTTCACTCCTGGGGTATTTGTAATAATTGATTTGCTCAAATCTTATGGGTTTAAAGGAGAGCTTTGTTGACCTGCTATTTTCGCAGCTAAGCATTAGGAGGATAAGTGAAAGTGAGGTTATCAATTTCATATGTTTGACTTTGTCTTTGCCAGTTAAGCTAAACTATATTTTAGGCTTGTTCCATTTACGCTAATGACTTCATTTTACTCAAAAACGACGTTATCCAGATAGATTTTATGCGGGAATCCTCGGCTACTTGAGAACACTACTAGACCTGAACGAATGCAGCTCAGATCAAGCTTGCCGATGTTTATTTTGTACTTTTTCCATTCGCTGGTCAGCGTGACCTCTTTGTACTTTTTGGCTGTGTCAGGGTAGGGCTTGTCGGTATCAATGAGTCCAAAACCAATCTTTGCATAAACCTTATCACCTTCAGCTTTGGCATAGAAAGAAAAGGTTTTAGCCCCGCTGATGTCATAACCGCCCAGTATGTTTCCCCAGTCGCCAGGCGGATCGACAAATCCAACACCATACCAGTTTTCTCTAGCTTCATAGACAATTCTTAAGGAAGACTTCCCTTCAAAAACTTCCTCTTTGTTTTCCAGATCAATCTCCATTGACTGGTAATTTCCCATGTGACCAGAGGATATATAATCGTTTTCCTTTCCCTCTCTGTAAACGTAAAATGGAAGACTTACCTTCGGTACCAGGTATTTTCTCACATTTCCTTTTTTACTTTGAACCTTTACGGAGGTGCTAGCGATTCCTACATTTTGATAGGTATCATTGACACAGGCATAGACTTTGATCGCACCCTGCTCGTCGGGCATCTCTATTTCAAATCCAGCTTTCCAATCCCCCCTATGGTTAAGTGCGAGCAGCTGATCTCGTCTTTTACGGCTGCCAGACCGTTGATTGTAGACAAAAGAAACGCTCAGTTCCTCATTTTCCTTATCTGAAGCAGATAGCTGGATGGGTATCCAATCCTCGGCACCTACCACTTCATTGGTCAATTTAAAATATTCGACTCGTGGTGGGTAGTTGTCTGGCTTCTGACCGGTGTAAGCCTCTCGAATAGCCCAATATTGCGGCCTTTTCTGTCCTTTAAAATGGGTGAGTAGCCAGGGCGCAAGGAATTGATC
>JABSPG010000571.1 GCA_013214445.1 Ekhidna sp.
TTTTTTGTAAATGAGGTACCTACTCGTTTCTTCTTATCTTTTCGCTTTATTGAAGAAGCGATGTTGAAGCTGCTAAACCAAGTAAGGAAATTTATCGAAGTAGACCTCTGGAGAGTGAAGTTTAGGTCTTTGCCTTATAGGAAGAGAATTCTTTTTGGCTTTATTCGAATTTGGGTGATTGCGATCAAGGAGTTTATCAATGACAAGGGTGCTGAAAAGGCTTCCGCACTTACTTACTTCACGATGCTTTCGCTGGTTCCAGTCTTAGCAGTTGTGTTCGGCATAGCTAAGCTATTTAATATCAAAGATCTTGTTGATAAGGAACTTGAAAGATATTTCTCGGGACAAACAGAGATGTTGAATCAGGTTCAGCCCTTAGTTGAAAAAGTACTAAGCACGCAAGGTGGTGGAGTTGTAGCTGGCGCCTCTGCGGTATTTTTGATATTCACCGTCATTAGACTTCTGATGAATATAGAAGGTGCATTTAATGACATGTGGGATATCAAGCACAGTAGGAGATGGGAGCGAAAGATATCTGATTACGTAGCAATCATTCTTCTGGGACCGGTGCTGCTCATTGTAGCTAGTAGTGCTACGGTTTTGGTTAAAGATACCATACAAGAATTCGTCGTAAGTTTTGAGTTTTTAGGGCAGCTTCGATCTGGGATAGTATTTCTCCTAAAACTGCTCCCATATACCATCATTTGGTTCTTGTTGTTTGGAATTTACCTAATATTTCCCAACACCCGTGTGAAATTTTGGCCAGCACTTTATGCAGGTATCGTAGCTGGAACACTCTATCAATTGAACCAGCAGGCCTTTATTTCCTTGCAATTTGCATTTGCCCGATATGATGCTATTTATGGTAGCATTGCTTTTCTTCCTTTGTTTCTGATTTGGCTTCAGATTAGTTGGTTTATTGTTCTATTTGGCGCTGAGGTCTGTTATGGTTTTCAGTACATTGATCAATGGGAGATGAACTCTGAGAAGCTGAAGATTAGTTGGACGCATCGAAGAAAGTTAATGATTTTGCTTTTGCATAGGGTTGTGAAAAGCTTTGAAAAAGGGGAGGGGCCTTACTCTTTGAATGATTTGGCGGGTAGTGTTAATATCCCGAGGAGGTATGTTGCTGACATCTGCTATGAGATGGAAAAGTCCAATTTGATTACTAGGGTCGAAAGCGATTATGTATCGTACCATCCAAGTTTTGATATAAATAGGATGGATCTATTTACTGCTATTGATAATTACGAGTCAGAGGGAATGACTGATTTCGATCCAAGGAAGTCAGATTTGTTCCAGAGAATTGAAGACGTTCTGATAGAGAATCAGGCTAGATGGAAAACAAGCGAGGGCAATGTTCTGATAAAGGATTTATGATCTCCTTTGTTTGAAAGACCAGGTAAATTCAAATTCTGAGACAACAGTTCCATCCTTCATTCTACCAATGGTTTTGAATGTTGCCTGTGCAGACTCTCCAGTTTCAATGCATTGAGATACCGCTTCGAAGGCCTTCCTACCATCCTGACAGGTAAAATACACTCGATCAGTGGCCTTTTTAGAAAATGATGCTTTCATGTCAACGATAATGAATGCTACAGATGGATTCTGGCCTGTAATTGCTAGGAGGCAGGCTGTTGCTGTGCTCAACTCTGCTGCCATGCTTTGTACAGCAAAATAAATGGATTTGAAAGGGTTCTTGTTAAGGTTTTTGAAAGGCACAGATGTAGTGCAATTCTCGGGAGTGAGCTCCCTCACTCTCAATCCTGCTATCCAACCCATAGGTAAGCTTTTGATCAAGTATAGCGGAAATTTCAATCCACTTGTGACTTGTTTTGCAAGTCTTTCCTGAGGTGCTGATAACTGTATCACTGGTCTTTATTTTCTTGTGCTAGTATCTTTCTTTTCTCCCTGTTCATAAAAAACGTCTCCATTGCACCTTCTGAAAACTTAACAATGATGAATAATAGTCCGAGAATTCCCAAGCTAATGTATTGCGTCTCAAAATACTTTTCTATAATCGGTTCTAACAGTAGTTGCTCAAGAATAAAAAGGACTACCGCAACCGTGAATAAGATTGTAGATGCCCTTCTTCCAACTTTTGCTTTGGCGAGTTGATCTACAGTGTCTGCAAGCTGGACATTCTTGTCCTTGATTTCATCATTTTGCTCGCGAATCTGTATGTTGGCGTTATCTAATTTCTTCTGAAGTCGATCAGAAACCCTAGTAATTACTTTGGCTTGAGCAACAAGCTCCTCGTATTCATCACAGAAACCATCTAAGTCTTCTTTGTAGATGGCATGAGTATCTATTTTAGATTTAAACCTTCTGAGGCTTTCAATTTCATCATAGTAAAGTTCTTGATTTTTCTCCATTACCTACACCGCTTGCTCACATGGCATCATCGTCTATTTCAAAGAAATTAAATTCTAAATCAAGGAGATCACTGTAGTCTTCACCTGCTTCCATCATGTCATCATCACCTTCCTCAAAATACCAGTTAATAGCAATCTCTTTACCAGAGTTTTCAATGATGCTTAGTCGCTTGAAAACATCGAACAGACACTTGGATGAACTTGTATTAAAATACTCAAATGCAAGATTTGCTGTAAACCTAGGACCGCCAACTTCAGCAAACTCTTCAAGGTTTTCTAAAACCTTTTGATAGAATTGTATGGAATTTTCAGGACTAGACCTCCCGCGCATCTCTAGGACACCTTCTTCCGGATCAAATTTGATTAGTGGCGTAGTTCTTGTCGGCTCAATGAATAGTTTTTCCATAATCTCTAGGTTTAGCTTATGCGTCTATTCTTGGTAATCTGATCTGAAAAGTGAAATAACTAACCTTATCATTGACAGGTTGGAATTTGTATCTTAATTTCTGTCCTCCAGTTTTACGGGCAATATCAATAAATCCTAAGCCTCCAGTTCCTTTATCAGAGAACTCTTGCTCAGCAAGAACCTTCTTGTAGAGCGCTCTCAATTCATCAGCTTCCACAGCATTGATATCGTCGAGTCGTTTCTGTACTTCTGCTGTTTTGTTGGATGGAATGTAGTTTCCAGTCTGAAG
>JABSPG010000572.1 GCA_013214445.1 Ekhidna sp.
TTCGTTGATTTCATCAATGACATACTTTTGAAATTCAAGTTCCTCTTCAGCAATGGCTCGGGTTAGCCCTTTTGAGATAAGCTTCAACTCAATTCCTATTTCATTTTTACTCCAAGATTTAACTGATATAGTCGCTGCATTCCCTTTCAACTCGACAGTATGGCCTGCTTTGTAGGGAATTTTGTCCTTCACTGTCTTGGTGATAACCTCCACTTTCGTCTGTGCGATTACCACGACACTCAAGAAAAGGCAAATGATCGTATAATGCAGTTTCCTTCTCATATCGACTTCATTTTTTGGAGCATATCCTTGCCAAGCTCTGTCTGACTTTTTTCTACCTTGATAAGGTATTTCATAATCTGAGTCGGATCATTGGCCTGCTCTAGCGTCTGCTTCAGCTCTTGCTTCGTTTCGTCCAACTCCATGTAGGCCTCCAACAACTCTTTGAACTCAGGGTCTTGACAAGTAGCAGCAAGCCTGGTACAGTTTTCTTTTATATAGGTCAACAGCATGTCATCTGCATGGCTGTTGATAGTAGGTAGGGGTTGGTTCACGTCAAAAAACTCCACCTGCTCACTACTATAGCTCAAAGTCTCGGATGACTGATTTGGCAAAAACAAAAGACTCAAAACTGCCACTAATGAAACTGAGGCGGCAATAGCTAAGTATTTCCAAGTGTTCTGCGACTTGGTTTGAAGCTCTTCTGAAACGCCTGTCCAAACATCTGGCGCCTCATGCGATCCAAGTGCATTAATTGCCTTTAATAGAACTTCCTTATTTGCCTCCTCCTGACTGTTTAATTCCGTCTCTATGGAAGACCAGATGTCTGGGGCCTCCGATTGTTTCAGTCCCTGAATACTTTGCTTCAATATTGCTTCGTTCTTATCCATACTGATAGCCTTCCAAGAGTTTTTGCAATGATTTCTTAGCGTGAAACAGTTGAGATTTTGATGTACCATCACTTATTCCTAGCATTTCAGCGACCTCCTTGTGTGAATAACCTTCGACCTCAACTAATAGAAATACCGTTCGATAGCCAGGTGTAAGTTTAGACAATGCGAGCTCCAGACTTTCAGCTGTTAGGTGATCCGGCCAAACAACTGGGCCATCTGTTACCACATCCATCTGTACTGTATTGAGCCTGCTGGACTTACGTTGAAATTCAATCCCTTTTCTTACGGTGATGGTTTTAATCCAAGCGCCAATAGACGATTGAAATGAATAGGACTTGATGCTATTAAAGACATTGATGAATGACTCCTGCAAAGCATCCGTTGCTTCTTCTGTATCATTCAACATGCGCAATAAAATCGTGTACATAGCATCTTTATAATTTAAGAAAAGCTGCTTTTGAGCACCACGATCGTGCTGCTGGCATTTTTCAACCAGTACTCTTTCTTTATCAGGTATCGTGTAACTCAAGATTTGTTAAACTTTTCACCCTAAAGTGGAGAAACAAAGGGAGATGGTTGTATCATGATCAAAAAAAAAGTTTGAGAACATAGATTATTCATATTGGATATGTAAGTTTCTACTTTGCTAGATCATGAGGTTTTTCTCCAAACCACACCCGTTCATTTTCAATAAGAGCACGGTACTGCTACCAGGGTTTGTTACCTTTCTAGTCATTGCTCTTTTTGCTCCATTCAGCTTCCATGACATGAATACATCCCTTCGAATAGGCTTTGCTGGACTTTTCGGATTAATTGCATCGGGATCTGTCTTTTTAGTAGTCACCTTTATAAGGAAAGCTTATCCATCCTACAGCGAACGGTGGACAGTGGGTAAAGAAATACTATCGACCTTGATTGTATTGACTGTGATTTGTCTCCTGATTTTCCTGTTACTTTTTTCTTTCCAACTGACAGATTTACCAGCCTTACAGCTTTTGGAAGCCGTGCTATTGAACACTTTAATTATTAGTCTGTTTCCCGTCGTTGTTCTCGTGCTATTTGAGCAATACAATCACCAAAAGAAACAATGGAAGAAAGCCCATGAAATGAATGAACGGATCGCCAATGAACCGCCATCAAGAAAGAACAGCCTTATTCAACTTGTAGGAGAAAATGGAAAAATTGAACTTCAATTAGACCCAGAGGAATTAATATTTCTCAAAGCAGAAGGTAACTATGTAGAAGTCTTCTACGGGTCAGATCAATCACAAAAAAAGTTGATACGAAATCGCTTGAAAGCGCTGGCTGAAAGCCTACCTGTTGACCTGTTTTTCCAATGCCACAAAAGCTATGTGATAAACAAGAGAAGCATTGTATCAGTCGAAGGAAATGCCAGAAATTTTGAGCTCAAGCTCCGAAGCGTTCCAGATTCAATACCTGTGTCTCGCACTAAATCAGAAGAGCTGATGCGGTTTCTTGGAACTATGCCTTCCAATTGACACCAAACTAGTCCCATTCACACCAAATTGCCCACCACAAGTCTTTGCGGCTCATTTCTCATTCAGTTTTGTGATTGTCAAAACAAGACAGACGCATGAGAAAAGCAATCATTTACTCAATCGCCATACTGAAAATTGGCTACTCCGTATTGGGGCAAGTATACATGGAGGAAAAGACGCAGCATCGGTTTGCACAGACCTATGTCGGTTTGAATACGCAACTCACACCCACCCAAGGATCGCTCCTTTGGGATGGTGGAAGGCATTCATTTGCTGCAATGGCTTCTCCAAGGTTTACCATAGGAGGTTTGCATTTTTGGGGCAAATGGGACTTCAAACTAAACTTCCCTTTGACACAAATTTATGATCGTGAAATCAATGAAAACACCGATTACTACTTCAATCCTGGGGGAGATCTGAGTGCTAGATACTTCCCATGGCGAATGGAATTTGGCAAGCTGAGGCCCTATGCTGGTATCTCAATCAATCAAATGGCTTTTGGTATTGAGAATGAAAGTAGTGGCCGTAGAGACGATCTATTCTTTACCGGCTCTCTGGTTACTGGATTTGCCTTTGCAAAAGATGGCTGGCAGAAAAATGCAGAAGTAATGTGGTTGCCCCAAAACGAACGAGAGTGCTATTCGAGGAGAATG
>JABSPG010000573.1 GCA_013214445.1 Ekhidna sp.
GTTAGCCAGGGTCTCATTGATATAAGCACTCTTGAGTCGCTTGATCAAGTCGATTTCCTCAGGAGTTTTTGAGGGAATTTTTGACTTATTGAATGAGTAATAGATTGGAATTAAAGGTTTCCTTATCCATTTAGGAGTATAGCTTTGAATCTTTAGTGCCATTAAATGAAGTTTCCTATTTTTTAATCCAAACGTTTCATTTTTTCTAGTAAAATCAAAATTTTCATAGAATGAATCACTAATATCCAATACTTGGCATAACCTTTTCATAAATAATTTAGGTTGCTTCAGAGAATCAAACTTGAAGACAAAAACATTTTCTCCAAATTGATCAGCCCATTCATTTGTCAATGTCGTTACTTTCCCACGCTCAAAATAAATTCCAGAGAATGTTTCACCATCCCATCCAACGTAATCGGAAAAAGAGCCTTTAAAAAATTTGGTCTTGTAGCAGTGAAATGTAAATTCTGAATAGAGTCGTTCCGCTGGATCTCGAAAAATTAAAACTATTTTAGGGTTTAACTGCGAAAGTTCCCTAATAGCAGTAGTTGAGAATATATATCCTGGTGTGGATTCAAAGACTACTTTTTCCCCATTATATTTTTCAAAGAATGTAGAATACCGAGATAGTCCATGGTCTATGAAGTTTGCATTTCGATTATTATCACCGACTCTATCTAAGAAGTAATTAGTTTCTTTAACTTTTGAAGCTAAAGATTGCGGATGATTGGAGAGCCATTCGTAAATGGAAGTTGTTCCTGATTTTGGAGGACCAGCGATTATTAAGTTAGGTAGGATAACTAATTCTTTTTTAAGCAAAAATACATATTTGCATTACTCTTTTTGATCGTCACATTTTTTAATAATTAGGAGCTTTAGACTGTTCCTTTGATGCTAAAGGAAATTGAAGCTCTTAAAAATTTTCTGCTAATCACCATTTAACCTATTGTGGGTGTTTTATAGGCTTTTCGATTATTTTTTTATTGCAGTTCCAAACAATTACTGATATGTTCAGCTTAACCCAGTTCATTTGCAATAGGAATTTTTAGAAGCTGAAGCGCTATACCAGCCAAGAAACAAAAGAATAAAAGAGTGGAACTTACCATCATTACAGTGTTTCCAAAGTAGTAAGATTGTGGTCTAAACTCAAACACAATTTCATGCTCACCCGGAGGAATTTGCAAAGCTCTTAATACATAATTGGCTCTTAGGATTTCGACTTCACTGCCGTCTATGGTCGCTTTCCAACCCTCAGGGTAGTAAACTTCAGAAAACACTCCCAGCGCATCCCCACCAGAAATATTCGCAGAATAATTCAATCGGTTAGGTGTTTTTTCCACCAGAGTAATTGTTCCTGATCCCGAAATAGCAGGAATCGTAAACTTTGATTCATCAACTATGGCTTCAGTTTTAGAGTCGATTGAACAGACATTCGCAATCTCTTCATCAGGAGATTCTACTGGTACTACTGTTCTTACGGTCCATGCAGCCCCGTTTGCATTTCGATTTCGAAACACAGCATTTTGTTGTGTTCCAGCGTAGAATGCCTTCGTATTAAGCATGTTGATAACGGAAAGGTCAGAAAAATCTGTCGATTGACTTTGCAACTTTTGATACGCTGATTGTATTTCAGACCGGATGCAGTAATCGATCAGATCTTGGTACCGCCGAATCTTTGCACCATGATATCCACCGATTGATTCATGATAGTAGGAAGTTCGGTTTTCATTGAAAGGATTCTGCAAGTTTAGTACTCGTTCGCCTGGAGAGACTTGTGTTATCAGTGCTTGATCAGATTGACTTGGCTTAAAGTATTCTCCTGAAGGATCCTTCTTGAATCTTTCGTTTCCCAAAAACCTTTTTGATAGTGAAAAACTATCTGTAAATACTAAAATGACGAGACCTAGCACAACTTGAGTGGCTTTTGCCTTTTTCTTGAAAATGGCCCAAACAAGTGCTGCAAATGAAGTTACAAAAATCAGAGATCTTAAACTGTCTTTGATGAGAAGTGACCGACGATCTTCTTTGATTGCATCAGCAAACCAGTCGGGAAGTTGAGCATCTACAGCACCTCGATAGCTAAGAGCTCCGGAAAACACAACGGCCAGAAGCAAGATGCCGCCCCCTATTCCAAAAAGTAAGTAAATCTTCTTCCTGAGATTGACCTCCCATTCACTCTGGATTAGCTTCTCAAGTGCTACAAACCCCAAAAGATTCATGGCAAACATCGTGATGATTATGGTGAAGGTTACCGATCTGAATTTGTTATAGCCTGGGAGATAATCGAAAAGAAGTCCGTTAAAGCTTTCAAAGTTTTTGCCCCAGCTTAAGACAATTCCCAAAACGGCGATGGTGATCAACCATACCTTTTGCTCTTTAGGAAGTAAGATTATACCAAGTATGAAGAGCAATACAGTGAACGTTCCTGCATAGTAAGGAGCGGTCAGTGGCTGATCTCCCCAGTAGGTTGGTACAGCCTTTAATTGGTTAGCAATTTGTGTTCGGTTATAGCCAGCATCTCTGAGCACATCTGCTACCGCTGATTTTTTGGACAGTTCCTGCTGAGACGATCCGCCGTAAAAGTTTGGGATAAAAAGAAAGATTGGTTCTGTTATCCCATTACTATATCTAAATGCATATTCTCTATCTAATCCGGAAGATTTTTTGCAACATTCAAAAAAACCGAGGCTGTACGAAGAAAGTCTTCGCTAAACGTGGGTTTAATCCGGCAT
>JABSPG010000574.1 GCA_013214445.1 Ekhidna sp.
TCAACATGTCCTTATCAATCAGAGCGCTAACCTCGACCATGGTGGTGGCAGGTTTGACATCAGCAAAGAATTCCCCATGCGCTTTGCCAATAGCGGCCCACTGATCAATATCAGTGACGAACATGCGAGTACGAACCACGTCTGATATTTTTGCTCCAGCTTTTTCTAAGGCTTCTTGAATTATTTCAAGACATACTTTGGTCTGCTCATAGGCGTTTTTACCAGCAGTCTTGCCGTTTCTGAAAGGTGCAGTTCCAGAAACTTCGATGGTATTGCCAATTTTAACAGCTCTTGAGTAGCCTACTTCATTTTCCCAAGGTGCACCAGATGATATGTTTTGTCTCATAGTTTGGAATGTTGGTTAAAAGTACTGCCCAATGCTTAAATTGATAGCATGTTAAATCTTCGACCTCTACATCTCGTCTTGGCTCTTTTGTTCCGATCTAGCCTTGGCTTTTGTCAGATATCACAAACTGATTCAGTGGAAGTGATCAACCTCATCAGAAGCAGTGAGGAGGCAGTTTATATAAATGCGGATTCTGCGAGGATACTCGCCCTAAAAGCACTTAGAATATCAAATCAGACTGATTATTCTTTCGGGCAAGGCCTTTCATTAAGTAAGTTGGGAGTTTCATATCAAGTTCAAGGTCAATATGATAGCGCATTGTTTTTTCTAAATCAGTCACTTGAGATTTGGCATGATGTAAATGATAGTGCTGAAATTGCAAACGTTACGAACAATATTGGTATTGTATACGATGAGAAGGGAATCGACGATTTGGCAATCGCTAATTATGCTGCTTCGTTGAGAATCTTTGAAGCTCTCAATCATGAGTTGGGAATGGCTAAGGTTTACAACAACCTCGGGATCATTTACAAAAAGAACAAGCAATTTGATCTGGTAGCAATAAATTACCTTAAGGCTCTCAGGATTTATGAAAATGTAGGTCACACATTCGGGCAGGCAGCAACCAGAGGTAATCTTGGTTCTGTCTACTTGGAGCTGAAAAAGTACGATTCCTCTATCCTTTTTTCTGAGGCTTCCATTTCTGGTTATTCTGAGGCTGGAATAGATCAATTTGTACCTTATTCGCTAGAAAATATTGGTTTGGCTTATAGAGGGCTAGGTGAATTAGATCAAGCAAAAAAATATCACGAAGAAGCTTTAGTCTTGTATAAAGCCTATGGTAATCAGAAAGAAACTGCATTCTCTTTGGGTAGTTTATCGGAAATCCATCTGGCACAGTCAGCTTTTATTGAAGCAAAGCAGACTGCTCAAGAAGCTTTTGATATAGCATCATCAATCGGGGCGTTGGAAGAGCTGGAAAGGTCAAGTGAATTGTTGACTAAGTCGTTAATTTTTCTAGGAGATTCTGAATCTGCTGGTACTGCTTTTCTAGAGTATATAAAGCTGTCTGATTCTCTTTCCAACAAAGATCGAAGCACTGCCATCGCTGAAGTACAGGTTAAGTACGAGACAGACAAAAAAGATCAAGAGATAAAGACACTAGCTGCTGAAAGTGAGCTTCAGGAATTGAGAATTGCGAAATCAAGATGGGTGACTCTGATGATTGCTGTAATTTCAATTGCTCTAATACTTGGATTGATATTGATCAATACCAGAAAGAGATACCAAATGAAGGTCCAAATGGCAGAGGAAAAAGATCGACTGCAGAAGAATAGTTTTAATGCTGTGATTGAAGCAGAGGAAAAAGAGCGGAAACGCATTGCACAAGAACTGCATGATGGATTGGGCCAGCTTTTGTCCACAGCGCGTCTGAGTATTTCTTCTCTGGAAGATGAAAATGTCAATGAGCAATTAGCGCATGCTATTAAAATGATTGACATGGCAGTTGATGAAACTAGGAATATTTCTCATAACCTAATGCCCAATGCACTGACTTCAACGGGCCTAAAAGAAGCACTTTTGGATTTAGGAAGAAAAGTCAATAAAAGTGGATCATTACATTTGGAATTATCCATAGAGGATTTGTCATACTTCAATGAATCTCAGTCGATCTCTATTTACAGAATTGTGCAGGAAGTTTTGAACAATACCATTAAATACGCTGATGCTAGAAATATTTGGATTAGCGCATGGGTTGATTCAGATACACATTTAGAGATCAAGGATGATGGAATGGGTTTTGATACTAAGTTCATTGAGCACAATGAGGGTATTGGTTGGAAGAATATACAATCTAGAGTTACGCTGCTTGGTGGGGAATGGTCTGTTTGTTCTAAATTAGAAGAGGGAACCACTGTAAAAATCAAACTACCAAAGTATGAGTCCGATCAAAATATTGCTGGTTGATGATCACGAAATCTTTCTGGATGGACTAGTTACTTTGCTTAAATCGGTTCCTACTTTTGAAATTGTGGGAACCGCAACTAATAGACTTGAGGCGCTGCAAAAAATCCCTCAGGTAGATGTAGATCTAATACTAACAGACCTGAGTATGCCACAGATGAGTGGACTAGAGTTGGTCAAGAATGTAAAACGCACTTATCCTAAACTTAAATTACTCGTATTGACAATGCATGATGATCGTCCTACTGTGTCGGAAATCATTATGGCGGAAGCTGAAGGCTACTTGTTGAAGAATACTAGTAAAAAGCAAATCATTAATGCCATAAATAAGGTGCACGAGGGCAGTACATACTACGCAAATGAAGTAATGAATATAATTCTTAACAGGATGAAGCAGGAGCAAAAGGAGCAGGTAGCGGCAGCAGTGCTTACAGATCGTGAATTGGAAATTTTGCGACTTATAGCTGAAGAGAAGTCCAGTGAAGAGATAGCTGACCAACTATTCATATCTAAGCGAACGGTTGATACTCATCGAACTAACATGCTCAAAAAGACAGAAAAAAGTACTGTTGTAGGTCTACTAAAATATGCTGTTCAGTGTGGATTGATTGCACTTTAGTATAAAATACGTACATATACCGATACAATTTCAGCATTCCACGGTATACCTGTGATTTAGAACAAAAACGAGCTTTACACAAAAAGCTCGTGGATCCCATTCATGT
>JABSPG010000575.1 GCA_013214445.1 Ekhidna sp.
AGTGAATAGCCTGAGATGCCAATAACTAGCGGCACTTTGGCTGGGAAAAAGAACATGCAGAAGTAATAAGAGAGATGCAGGATGAGCATGAAAAGGTAGGTGATCAAAAAGAGGTCTCCTCTGGACCTTTTCTTTTTGGTTGCAATAAGCAGAGCAAAAAAGAGGGCCTGTGTTGCACCAAGTATCATTATCGTTCCTCCTGAAATCACAGATTGAATTTAGCCATTATTTTTTCTTAGTAAATCAAAAAAAAGGCTCGCATAAACAGCGAGCCTTTTCACTAGGGTCATTGAAAAAATCTCCTATTCATATCGTAGCGAATCTACCGGATTACGGGCAGCCGTTTTGAGTATTCTGCTGGAAGCAATCGATACGGCAATGGTCATAAGCAGCAGGAATGGTGCTAGGACTGTGAAAACACTGATTGCTTGATAGACAGAGAATATGGAGGCCATCAGTGCATCTATCGCCAAATATGAAAGTGCACTTCCAATCATTGCGAATATGAGCAGTAACCAAAAGAACTGTTTGTTCATCAAAACCAAGATTTGATTGACGGTGGCACCCAGTACTTTTCTTACTCCAATCTCTTTCACGCGTTTGATGATGTTGAGTGATACTAACGTATACAGCCCAATGGAAGAGAGCATCAAGGCCAGAATGCCTAGAAACCTAAACATGAGGGTAATGTTCTTGTTGACAAGTTCGGTCCCTGCCAGTGTTTGATCCATAAAGCTTGCATTAAAAGGGGTATTTGGTGCAGCTTCGTACCACTTCTCTTCAATGAGGTCGTAAAAGGCTGTTGAGTTCATTTCGCTTTTTAGAACGACAAAATTCATACCCTCCTTATTAGACAACCTAAATGCACAGGGTTCAACCGGATCGAAGAAGCCATACATGTAGAAATCCTCCATGACGCCAACGACGGTTAGGCGTGTACTGTCATCAATTCTTATGACTTGTCCAATTGGCTCTTCCCACCCAAATTCTTTTGCCAACGCTTCATTTAATATGATTGAATTCTGTCTGTCAGATTCGTATGCATCTTGATCAAAGTACCTGCCCTCGACCATTTGAAGGTTCATTAGGTCTTTGTAGTCAATACTGAAATTCATCATATCAGCCTCTACCTCAGATTCGCCTGACTTTAATGTACGTCCATAAGTCCACCACCCGATGTGGTGAGTAGTACCCGTAGATTGTTCTACTTCTGGCATTTGAGAGACCATGTTGTTGAAGCGTTCATATTCAGACTGATCTTTTACACGCACACCCAAAATGTTCTCTTTTTCAAAGCCCAAATCCAAGTTTGCCTGATATTTAGCATTGTTAGAGAAGGCCAAAGCGGAGATGAGTGCAATGATGGTTAGCATGTATTGCATCCCTAGCAGAATTTTAGAAAACCAGTTGGTCCCCCCTAACGTCAAACTTCCTCTTAGAATATTGACGGGTTGGTAGGCACTGATGTAAAGCGAGGGGTAAGCTCCGGCAATTACGGAGGTAAGTATAAGCAGCACTACCAAGAACAAATAAATCTCGGGATTACCTGCCAGATTTAATTCCAATTGGATGAAGTCCCACATTTCACTATAAGCTGGCACAAGAAAGACTGCAAAGCCAAGCGCAACAATCATTGCCCCGAAGGAGAGCATCAAGTTCTCACCCATAAATTGGAAGATGAGTTGCTTTCGATCACTTCCCATCACCTTCCGAATTCCTATTTCTTTTAGTCGCTTGCTTGAAATGGCGATGCTCGTGTTGGTAAAGTTGAAGCATGCGATGAGTAACATCAAGAAAGCCATGATCAACGGAACAATGATGGCAGGTGTCGGAGGAGGTTCATTTAACCAGTTAGATCGAATGTTTGCTGCCGCTTTGCCAAGAGTGGTAAGCTGCACTAGGTAGTAGTTACTTACCCTGAAATCGTCACGTGCCTCATTTTGGATCGTGATGAAATTGTTGTTCATTTCATCAACTAGATTCTGAGGGTAACCATTCTCCGTCATGATAAAGGTAGCAGCCAGAAATCGCTCCCAATCCGAATTATCTGTATCCCTCAAAGTCAAGTAATTGTCAAACAGTGTGATGCCACTAAAGGTGATGGAAGAATTATATGCGAAAGGTTCCAAGACTCCCCCGACGGTCATCGGGTACTTCTCTCCATCAGATGAAATAAGTGAGATGATTTCTCCTGTAGGATCCACATCCTCGCCAAAGTAACTATTAGCTGTATTGTAGCTGATGATAATTTTGCTTGGATCAAGAAATGCTTCTTTATTTCCATACTTAAAAGGGAAGGTGAACATCTCAAAGAAATCTTCTTCTGCAAAAGCGATCTCACGATTGAAAACCTTTAGGTCCCTTTTTAAAACATAGTCCAAAGAGGTGTACCTTGAAAGATGAGAAACACCTGCAACTTTCCCTCTGACTGATTCACCCAAAGGGAGTGGCGTGATGCCATAAGGTACCTCACGATCTTGAACAGATTTGTTGATCTGGATCTTGTAGATGTTCTCATGGTTGACATGATTCTGATCATACTTGGCAGCATACTGCCAGTTGAGATAGCCTACAATACAACAAGCTAGTGACAGCCCCAGTCCGAGCAAATTGATAACGACGTATGACTTGTTTTTCGCAAAGTTGCGGAGGGTGATTTTGAAAAAGTTGCGTAGCATAGTTTCTTTTGGTTTCAGTTTATAGTTATCAGAAAGCGTGCCTCACTACATATAGTCCTCAATTTCAATGAGTTATGATTTTTTTCTTAGAAAGAAATGCTCGATATCGCACATTTTTTTGAACATTTCTGATAAACACTCTACTTAAAGAATGCTAAAAAATGGAAAAGGTTGCTTCTCTTGCTGACTTGGAGGCTTAAGAGTTAGCTCGAAGAATCATTACATGACCTTGCATTCTCTTTTCGATCATCCCTAATTGTTTGTTGATATATTTGATATCAAGACACTTGGGCGAGATCCACTGAGATCTCCCCCTCCAATTTTTTGTCTCAAAACACATTATAAAGTTT
>JABSPG010000576.1 GCA_013214445.1 Ekhidna sp.
ATGTAGGTAGTTGCTTTCCTAAAGACGTGCAAGCTCTTGCTAAGTCTTCTTCGGAAGTTGACTATGATTTCCAGATTCTAAATTCTGTGATGGATGTAAATAAGAATCAGAAACAAAAAATGATTACTCCTTTACTGGAATACTTTGCTGACGATATCAAGGGTAAAACCATAGCTGTTTGGGGACTAGCATTTAAGCCCTATACCGATGATATTAGGGAAGCACCTGCGCTTGAGAACATTCGCTACCTTCTAGAAAAAGGAGCGTTAGTAAAAGCTTATGATCCAGAAGCCATGGAAAATGTTAAGGAAATCTTTGGAGAAGAGATTGAGTTTTCAAAAGATCAATACGAAGCTTTAGAAAATGCCGATGCACTGATGATTATGACCGAATGGCCAATCTTTAGAACCCCTGAATTTGACAAGATATCCAGTGCATTGAAGAATAAAGTCATCTTTGATGGAAGGAATTTATATGACCTTGGTCAAATGGAGGAACTAGGATTTCAATACCATAGCGTTGGTAGAAGAACAGTAAAGTAACCAAAACAGACAATCGAAAAAACCAGCTTCACAGCTGGTTTTTTTATTTCTAGACTACTACTGCTCATTTAACGCCCAATCGTAATCTTGCCAATCAATCCTAGCATCTGCATTTAGTCTAATTGGGGCATATTTGTTAAGATATTCTATAAGTGTTCCCTCATTATTAAAATCACCACCATACCAATTAAATAGTTTTGAGATTTTAGCTTTTGAAGCACTTTTAAATTCATTTTTGGACCCATCTGCCAAGAATTGTTTAGAAGCCTGTGTAAGCTGCCTGTCAAGCGTTTCTGGAAAATATGCTCTGTTTTGAAGCTTTGGACAAGACATAGCCGCACAAACCAAAGCAAAGTGGATTCTTGGTTCATCAAATTCCTTCCTTATGATACCGTGCTCTATGTTATTTAGATCGTACTCCTCTCCACCAATATTGATAAATTTCACATCCCAAGCTGTGCTAACAAAAGGAATCTTTATGGTAGACCCAATCTCTTTAATGCTTTTAACTGGATAATGGGTTAGTATCAACTCAATAGTATAGGCATTGTAAGCATTAATCCAATATGCGAGCTTTTGATCATCAGTCCATGAATCTTTAGGAGGGTTGGTTTCCAAGATTTTTAAGTAGGATTTCAATTTGGATCTATCTGCTTCAAACCCTTTATAGTCAACCATTCCAGACTCATCTACATATTTTTGTAGGAGTTCATCAAACGACTTGTGAGATACTCCTGCTTGCCCTAAAGCCCCATAGGAAAAAAGAACTACAGTCAATGAAATTAATATCTTGCTCATATAAATTATCTTTCGGTTCATAACGCTAACAACCTACGTACTTTTCGGTAAGATTGATACTTAAATCATTAGCTATTCGAAGAACAATCTTGCCAGATGTACGCTAAAAGACAAATAATTGGATCTAATCATTGACAACAAAGAGCTGTTGCTTCTTCTTTTTGGTTTTCTGATTATTTCAATATCAGCCAACCAGATTGCTAAATCATTTCAGAAGCTTAGATTCCCTCTAATCACAGGATTGATCTTTGGAGGAATCATCGCTGGCCCCTATGTATTGGGACTAATTCCAGCAGGTGCAAGCGACAATCTGAAGTTTATTAATGAGGTGTCTTTGGCATACATTGCCTTTGCAGCTGGTGCTGAACTGTACTTGGTCGAGTTGAGGAGTAAACTTCGCACCATTAAAATCAATTCCGCAGTTCAGAGTGCGGTCGGTTTATCACTTGGCGCTATTATACTGTACTTCTGCATAGACCTGGTTCCCTTCGCTTCCTCTTTTTCCGACACAGAAAAGGTGGTTTTTTCCCTGCTAACTGCCGTTCTATTTGTCGCACCGTCCCCTGCAAGTGTCATTGCAGTTATCTCTGAATTGAGGGCCAGAGGACCATTCACAAAGACCGTTTTGGGTATCACCATGGCCAAAGACTTCTTGGTAGTTGTCCTTTTTGCGGTTGCCCTATCCGTTTCCAAATCATTGCTAGGAGGACAAGATATTCGAATTTTTGACTATCTATTCTTAGTTGCGGAACTTGTAGCGTCATTTGCTCTAGCATATCTGGTTGGAAAACTTTTGCATGGAATACTAAAATGGGGACAGAGAGGGCTCATAAAAACTGCGCTGGTCTTGGTACTCGGACTTCTAGTTTATGTCTTCTCCAACTACTTTCGAGAGTATTCGGGACAGAACCTTACCCATGAAGTCTATCTAGAACCACTTCTAATCTGCCTAATTGCGAGTTTTTATGTGGTGAACTACACCAAATACAGACCGGAATTTCTGAAAATTCTTCATGATGTAAGTCACTATATCTATGTTGTATTCTTCACTTTGACAGGAGCCAGCATGGATATTCCAGTATTAGCAGAAGTTTGGTTAATCATGCTAGCGTTCTTCGTCATAAGATTAGTCACGATAATAACTGGCACATCCATTAGCAGCCTGATAATGAAGGAAAAATTCATTCACTACAAAGTTGGCTGGATGCCCTATGTAGCTCAAGCGGGTGTAGCTCTAGGACTGGTGACTGTCGTGTCAGAACAATTCCCCTCCTGGGGGCAGGATTTTGCTACAATCGGAATTTCTGTGATAATAATCAATCAATTATTGGGGCCTCCGCTCATAGCAAAGGCCATCACATTGATGGGAGAGAATAAAAGCAGGGCAGAACAACCCACTTTTGACGGTATCAAGGATGTACTAATATTCGGCCATGAAAGCCAATCCATGGCGCTTGCGATGCAGCTTCAATCAAAAAAATGGTCGGTAGATATTGCTACTAAAAAGAGTAAATCTGAGGTCGATGAAATTAAAGATATCAACATTCATTACCTGGAAGATTATGACGGAATCAACAAAACCTTCTTTGAAAAAATAAAAGCATCAAAATATGACGCTATAGTCAGCCTACTCTCTGACGAAGAAAGTCTTCAAATTTGCCAGCTAGTATATGAAGAGGTGGGAAC
>JABSPG010000577.1 GCA_013214445.1 Ekhidna sp.
TAATCGAGATGTTGAAGAAATAGTGTCAACAAACGAAAGATAATGCTAGAAAAACTTCGAAAAGAAAAAATGGAACTTGCACAAAGGATGAACGAGCTTCTACACGATCCAGATCCTCGATCTCTTGAAGAAAGACAAAACATTGCTCAACGGATTGTCCCCGCTACTCTGAAATACAGGCAGTTACATTTATGTAACTGCCTTTTTTGTTTTTAGGGTTAAACAATGGTTAAGCAAAAAATTCTCTGAAAGCCATTTTTTAACAAAAAGAACAAGATAGTAATTAGTTTAATCTACCAGTCAAAGATTTCTCCTTAGCCATGCATTCTTCAAGATCTTCTATAAATATTGGTTTGGAGGGGACATGAGATTAGTAGAAAATCAGCTACTAATTGACTGTTTTTCAAATACCTTTTCAGGTGTCTGATAGTCTTAAAGAACTATGTTGTCTAAACTCGTTGTACTTTTTCTGCCAGCTTCCTATTTTCCACTGAGCGTCTCCCAAAGATAAGGACCAATTGGTATTTTGATATTCATATCCGAGACTTCCATGCTGTGAAAATAGTGAGGACAATATGAGGTGACTTGATATTCCTAAATAATCATCATGCTGAAGCCTTAACTGTTTTCAATCGATCAATAATTGCCCGATACTCTAGTCTTAAATCGTACAGTTTTTCGAGAGGGTCATTTTCTGGTGCAGCTACTTTTTTTGGTTAGGCTACCATATGCTAATTGTAGTTTGAAGAAGATATTAGTTACTGCAATTTCGTAGATTTAATTACTGATTTGCTCATTTTTTTATGATCATATTCTCAAGGAAGCTGTATTGATACGTAGGGGCTTACAATTTGGTGACTTAAAGTCCTGAAACATCAAATGAATCAAATTCATGTTTCATCTTATTAATTCACTTCGTGAAACATAGTTTGAATTAAGGTCATGTATCAAAGCTTTGAATTATATCCATGAATTAAGATTATTAATTCACACAATGAATCAAGCCTATGAATTAAGGTTCTTTAACATGTAATGAATCAAAACCATGTGTCAAGCAGGTGAATCAAATTTATGCTTCGTTTTGTTGAATCACTTCGTGAATCAAAGTCATGTATCAACCCAATGATTCATGCAGTGCAAACTATCATCTAAGAGGGAAGCTCTTCTGTTCTCTGTTCCTAGATTTAAAAGTTCAAAATGCTTTTTCAAATTTCTTGTGATTTCATAAGCCTAGATTATTGAGATGAACACATGTCTCAAGTGCTAGTCGGTATGCTTCCTCTCTTCTCAGTTATTTTAAGCTTCTCTAAGGAGTTTTCACACCTTGGTTGAGGTTGTTACCCAATTTAGGGTTGAGATAGTTCTTTAAATCGCGTTTTAGATTCAATATTCTCAAGAGCTCATTAGACAAATTACCTAACTCACAAACCAGCCCTCCAAGAGTGTATAATTGCGTTACATTAAAATGTAACAGCGAGTTAGGTTCTTCGCCAGCGAAACCATGTGGTTTTGAGCTGTCTGCAGAACGAACTCGTCAAATGAGGGATCATTTGAGGACTACTCGCTGTGCTCGTATTTTGAGGACTATACACTGATAAATGAAAATGAAAGATTACTCTGAAAACAAGAAGGCGTATGAGACCAGGTTCAAGAAGGTAACCTTGCGGTTTACCGAAAAAGAACATCAACAAATTCTGAAAAAGAAAGGTGATTTAAGTCTTACAGAGTATATAAAGTTTACAGTCTTAAGCACTAGAAAAAGTGTATTTGGGTATTCTGAGCAGGACAAGATGTTCTTTAAATCCACTGCTAAAGAGCTGTCTTTGATCGGCAATAACATCAATCAGATTGCTAGAAATACCAATATCGAAACCATAAAACAGGGTGGAAACCCAAATGAAACTGCCAAAGAATTGGACCGTTTACTGCCCTTATTGTATCAATTAATTCTCGAAACTAGAAAGAAATTGTAGCGATGATAGCAGAAATTCGAAAGGGAAATACTTGTCGAGCTTTCGTTGAATACAATGAAAATAAGGTCAATAAGGGAGTGGCTAGACGACTTACTATCAATCCTAATTTGCGAAATGCAAAGACAATAAAGGAGTATTTGAACATGTCCATGCAAACAAATAAGCGTGTGAAAAAGAATAAATTTCAGCATGTCATGATCTCTTTTCATAAAGATGACCATATAGATCAGTCTGCATTTGAGAAAATTTGGGACAGGTATGCTGAAGAAATGGGCTTCAATAGTTGTGATAAAGTAGTCTATGAGCACAACGATACGCACTTGAGGCACTACCATATCGTAATGCCTACGGTTGATTTTTCAGGTAATAAAGTAGCAGATTATAGGGATTTTACTCGCAATAGAGATATATGCAGAATGCTTGAAAAGGAATTTCAGATACATGAAATTGAGTATGATGAACTCCAAATTAAGAAGGAGGGAGGGCAAAAAGCATCAAATTACAGCATTCACAAGTTCGTCAAAAGCACAGAATTCAAAGAGAATCACAGCGGTTTAATTCCAATATCACTCGCCAATTCCATTCTGAAATACAACTTAAGTAACCAGCAAGTACGAGAAAATTACCCTGGCTTTTCTGAAATACAATTCAAGAAATTATTAACTCTTTCCAAGGATGCAGTTAAGAATTACAAGAAGGAATTAATTTCAAAACTGAGAGTTCTCAGAGATAATCATTCAGATTATATAGACTTTGAAGCATCGATGAAAAAAGAAGGATTGTATGTCAGACGAATCAAGTCGCAAGAGGGTTGGCGATTGATCTACGGTGACCCTGCAAACACTACCTACATCAAGGACTCCAAGATCCCCAAAGACCTTCGCTTTCCTTACCTCTATGAAAAAGATAAAGGTTTGACGTTGGAGGATCAGAAACGGTTCATAAAGAATATTGCGCTCCGTTCAGTTAAGAAATGCACCAGTTGGAATCAGTTCGTTAAGCTGCTCGATGACTATAATATTGATGTACATACTCAAACC
>JABSPG010000578.1 GCA_013214445.1 Ekhidna sp.
AGGGGCTGTCGCCGGAGACGCTGGAGATGGCGCACATGATGGTGACGCAGTTCGACAACAGTGTAGTTGAATCTGCCGGAATGCTGAAGATGGACTTTCTGGGGTTGAAGACCCTTTCTATCATCAAGACAGCAATAGAAAACGTCGAAAAACGCCATGGAATCAAAATTGATGTAGACGCAATTCCACTGGACGATCAGAAGACGTATGAACTCTACCAACGTGGCGAAACCAACGGAACTTTCCAGTTTGAGTCTCCAGGTATGCAAAAACACCTGCGAGCCCTAAAGCCTGATAAGTTTGAAGACTTAATTGCAATGAACGCACTCTATCGGCCCGGCCCTATGGAGTACATCCCGAACTTCATCGCGAGAAAACACGGGAAAGAAGCAATTTCCTACGACGTTCCAGCAATGGAAGAATACCTGGCTGAGACCTATGGCATTACCGTCTATCAAGAGCAGGTCATGCTTCTCTCACAATCTTTGGCTGGATTTACGAAGGGCGAGGCTGATGTCCTGAGAAAGGCGATGGGAAAGAAAAAAAGAGATGTTCTTGATGACATGAAACCCAAGTTTATTTCTCAAGCAAAGGAAAACGGGCATCCAGAAGATCAGCTTGAAAAAGTCTGGACCGACTGGGAAGCCTTTGCAGCATACGCTTTCAATAAGTCTCACAGCACTTGCTACTCAGTGGTTGCCTACCATACCGGATACCTGAAGGCAAATTATCCTGCAGAGTACATGGCTTCAGTGCTTACCCATAATCAAAACAGCATTGACAAGGTGAGTTTCTTTATGGAAGAATGTAAAAACCGTGGTATCAAGGTACTGGGACCTCATGTCAATGAATCAGACAAAGATTTTGCCGTAAATGCGGAGGGTGAAATTCGATTCGGCATGGGCGCAATCAAAGGTACTGGTGAATCCGCCGTTCAAGCCATTATTGAAGAACGAGATGCGAATGGGCGTTTCATAGACATTTTCGATTTTGCCAAAAGAGTTAATCTTAGGACTGTCAATAAGAAGTCCTTTGAAAGCCTTGCCAAGGCTGGAGGTTTCGACTGTTTCCAAGACTACCATCGAAGACAATATGTTGAACCAGATGAAGAAGGTTCTTCGCTGATAGAGAAATCCATTCGGTACGCAAACAGAATGCAAGAGGAAGAAGCAAGCAATCAGTCTTCACTGTTCGGAGGCACAGCCGGTACAGATATAGCGAAACCAAAGGTTGGTCGCATTGAACCTTATGGGGAGATTGAAGAGCTGAATATTGAAAAAGAAATGGTTGGACTCTACATTTCAGGGCATCCTCTAAATCAATTTCAATTTGAGATGGATCACCTGACAAACGCTGGCATTCATCAGCTTGCCGAACCAGAAAAACTACAAGGCAGAGAAATCCGAATTGGAGGTGTAGTCAGTGATGTACAGCACAGGACTTCCAAAAAAGGCAATCCATTTGGTCAGTTTACCCTCGAGGATTTCAACGATAACCACACCTTCTATCTATTCTCTCAAGACTACCTGAAATTCAAGCCTATGCTTGAAAAGGGTTGGTTCCTGTACCTTACCGGCAATGTTCAGAACCGATGGAATAGCGAAGAGCTTGAGTTCAAAGTGCAAGGGATCGAACATTTAAGCGAAATCAGGGAGAAGATGACCAAAGGCCTTGAATTGAAAATGAAACTCGAGGATGTAAATGCCGTGATAGTGGATGAAATAGAACGGATAGCTGAACAACATCCCGGCAAATCCCTTCTAAAAATGTCCTTGGTTGGAGTCTATGAAAACCGAGCAATCAACCTGGAAATGCTCAGTCGAAAATTTACCATAGAGCCCACAGACCAACTCATAAAAGATCTACAAACAATTGAGGAGTTGAAGTACCGGGTCATCATCCAGAAGAACTAATTGTCAAGCAAACAACAAACCATTGTTTTAGTAAAAGGGAATAAACTATTCAAATTACTTTTGTGTTCAAATCACAAGCAACAAAATATCAACACATAAAACTATGGGAAAAGCGGTAGAAATAACAGATAGCAACTTTGAAGAAATCATCAGTTCAGACCAGCCGGTCTTAGTAGACTTTTGGGCAGAGTGGTGTGGGCCATGTAAGATGATCGGACCAGTAGTCGAGGAGCTTGCTGGCGACTTTGAAGGCAAAGCAGTAATAGGTAAAGTGGATGTGGATGCAAATCCTGAAGTATCCGCAAAATTTGGAATCAGATCTATTCCTACACTGCTAGTATTTAAAAATGGAGAAATAGTGGATAAGCAGATCGGAGCTGTTCCTAAAAACGTTTTGAGTGAAAAAATCACCGCTCAGATGGCTTAATAATAAGGTAATTTTCATTATACGCTAAAAGTCCAGCCTCGATGTATCTTTGAGGCTGGATTTTTTATTTATAAGCGACAAAGATGAAAGATATTTACACCAAGGAAGGAATTGTAAAAACCTACTCAGAAGGAAAGGTAATCAAGGTGATATGGGATGTACTAAGTAACAAAGATGCTCTATACGAAAGCTGCAAAGCACAGTTGGATGTGGTAAAAGAAGATGAAATAGAGGTAATTATTATTGATGTAAGCAATGCGACCGGCACACCTCCAATGGAGGTTCAACAGTGGTTTGGAGAAGTTCTTTTCCCTGGCTACAAAGCTTGCCCATCTTTCAAAGGACTAATCAATATTCTTCCCAAAAGCGCCATCACCAAAATGGGTGCCAATCATTGGAAAAAAACAGCTGAATCAGAGACGTTCGGGTTTACCGTTTATGAGTCTGATTCCATGGAAAATGCAGAGGCTCTAGCAAAAGAGATGATGGGATAGAAAAAACAACATAATTTTTGAAGCCTCATTGCTATTGGTAGTGAGGCTTTTTTTATGATCTTTAGTATATGATTATCAACCTAATATCAGGACCTAGAAACATCTCTACGGCCTTGATGTATTCCTTTGCACAACACTCCCGAATAAAAGTAGTAGATGAGCCATTTTATGCACACTA
>JABSPG010000579.1 GCA_013214445.1 Ekhidna sp.
AAGAGTAGAGGCAAAAGAAGTATTGAAAGCATTGGGCTCTTAAGAATACACTATAGATGAAAGAAAGTCACCGTTTTACTAGGTGACTTTCTTATTTAAATCTATCAAATCTATCGCTTACGTAGGATCAATTTCCCTCTACTGGAGGAGCTCCTGCTTCTTTCATTGCTTGTTCCAGCTTGGGCATGGCATTATTCAAAATGTCATCTAATTCTACTTTCATAGAAGCAAGTTGTTTATTGCCGATTTCCAGACTTGACTTTGCTGTGTCGGTAGGACCATGTGAAGTGCTAGCTGCTCTTGCTGCGTAGAAAAAACGACTTCTTGGAGAGGGTATGGAAGTCTCATCAGCTCCAATGGCATTTTGCGCATCATTTCCGTTCATCAAAGCATTTAGCTTCATCACCCGCATATTGGCTTGGTGTAACTGCTTCATCGGTTCCACTACTGAATTCTGAGCTCGAGTTAAAGCAATCTTCATCGCTTTTGCTTTCTTCATTGCATTATCCAGATCAGTACCCATCTCACTCATTTTCATTCTAAATTCTTCAAGCGAAGCGGTAAAAGCGGCGATCTCCTGATGACTTGCAGGAGGCAAAGCAGTTTCCTTCCATAAAGGCTTCACCTTAAAGGTCTGAGGGGTGGAAAGTTCTGTCATTTGACCATCTACCAGTTTGTTTAAACTAACCGTGTAGGTACCTGGGATTACTGGAAACTCCCAATTACGATTGTTCCCCTCTAGTTCTACCACACTCTGTGCGGCACTGCTCAAATCCCAACTAACACGGGTGATCCCTTGCTTATTTTTTCCTGGAACCCTATTCACCACCTTACCATTGCTATCTCTTACTGTCAGTATGATCTGGGGTTTTTCTTGCCATCCTTCTTCCTGAAGGGAGTTCCATCCAGGAAATGGCACATTGCTATTCTGCTTATTCAACTCCTTTTCCTTTTCTTTCCTTGCCTCCTTTTTCGTTTGGATCGCTTCCTTTAAGTAATAGGTGAAAGTAGCTCCGAATGCAGGGTTTTCTGCAGAATAAATGGAACCCTGAGATCCCACAGCAGAGAATTGGTCATACCAGTAGGCATCTCTGACTGAAAAGAGTTTTGCTTCTTGATCCAAGTCCGTAGGATTCATTTCTCTGATCGGGGAGATGTCATCAAGAACGTAAAAGCTTCTACCAAAAGATGCTCCTACTAAGTCGTTCTCGCGTCTTTGGATGGTCAAGTCTCTAAAAGAAATGGTAGGAACACCACTTTTCAATTTGATCCACTTTGACCCTCCATCTTTTGTAAAGAAGATTCCAAACTCTGTAGCCGCGAACAGTAGTTTAGGATCGATGTGATCTTGTACCAATCTCCAGGTCAAGTGCTTATCTGGCAAGTCTCCGCTCATCATTTACCAGGACTTTCCTTTATCCGTACTCTTGATTAGATATGGCTTGTAGTCTCCATACTTATGATTGTCAAGCGCAGCGTAAACCACGTTAGCATCAAATAAGTCTGCCCGCACATCATTGACAAAAGGTCTGGTAGGCAATCCCTTAATACCACTAAGTTCAATTTTAGTCCAGTTTTCACCTCCGTCCTCACTTACTTGTATCAATCCATCATCTGTCCCCGCGTAGATGAGTCCCTTTTGTTTCGGAGATTCTGCCAAAGAAGTAATTGTGCTATAATAGGACATGGCGTATAGATCCCATGGGTTTTCATAGCTCTGGTTTCGTCCCATAATAGGCAAAGAAATCCTCTCCTCTTGACGAGTCAAGTCTTCTGAAATAGCTTTCCAGGTATCGCCTCTATTCTCTGACATCCAAACACGCGACGAGGCGTAGAAAATGGTGGCAGGATCATGCGGACTAACTAAGATAGGCGCATCCCAGTTGTATCGTTCTTCTGACTCACCTTCTGCCGGTTGTGGAGCAATGTATACTTGCTCCTTGGTGATTTGATCAATTCTATGAAGAACTCCATGCTGACTTTGGGCATAGGTAATATCGGGGTTTCCAGGTTCTATCGCAGACTGGTGACCGTCACCGCCAAGCGTCTTCCACCAGTCAGAATTTCGGATTCCTGTTGAGTTTGGCGTCCTGCTAGGCCCGCCATGCGACCCATTATCTTGCGTGCCACCATAGATATTGTAGAATGGCTCAGAATCGTCAACCGCAACCTTGTAATACTGCGTAATTGGCATATTGTTGATGAAATTCCAGTTCTTGGCCAAGTCGTAAGTTTGGTAGAGTCCACCGTCTGTTCCTAGCAGGATATAGTTTGGATCACTGGTAAACCCTATTGCATGACTGTCAGAATGTACTCCCTTCCTGTCAAGGATTCGGTAGGTCTTCCCATGATCGTCAGACACTAGCATACTATTGTTTGCAAGATATAGGCGACCTTCCTGATGCGGAGACGCATATAGTTCTTGATAGTAATGTGGACCTGTACCTCCTGAAACAGCATCCGACTGCTTTTTCCATGATTTACCCTTGTTGGTAGACATGTAAATACCACCCTTTCGAAGATCCTCTTCAATAGCAGCATAGAGAACATCCGTATTGAATGGCGAAATGGCCAATCCAATTTTACCAAGATTCGTTTTAGGAATGCCTGCAGTCAGCGCTTCCCAAGTCTCTCCGCCATCTGTACTTCTATGCAATCCCGAGCCCGGGCCACCACCCATGTAGGCGGCTACCGTCCGATGACGATCCCAAGTTGCAGCATACAACCAGTCAGGGTTTTCAGGGTCAATGACAATATCTGTGACACCTGTCCACTCTCCTTCACCTAATACTTTTCTCCAGTTTTCACCACCATCGGTGGTTTTGTATAATCCTCTTTCTCCCCCACTGGTCCAAAGCGGGCCTTGAGCAGCAACCCAAATTATGTCAGGATTAGCTGGATGAATTATGATTTTAGAAATGTGATTCGATTTGGCTAATCCCATATTTTTCCAAGATTTACCATCGTCTTCACTTTTGTAGAAACCATCACCAAAACCTACATGTCGA
>JABSPG010000058.1 GCA_013214445.1 Ekhidna sp.
AGCAACTCCTGCCAATAGATACAAAACAGCCATTCTGATCGCAACTCCATTTTCCACTTGTTCCAAGATGATAGAATGTTGTGAATCCGCCACATCACTCGTGATTTCGACTCCTCTATTTATCGGGCCTGGATGCATGATGGTAATTTCCTTATCTAAGGAATCAAGTAGTGCTTTGTTCACTCCAAAGTATTGAGAATATTCCCTTAGTGAAGGAAAGTACTTCATTTGTTGCCTTTCTAGCTGAATTCTGAGAATGTTTGCAACATCGCACCATTCAAGTGCCCGTTTTATAGATGTTTCTACCTTAACTCCTAGCTCACCAATGTGCCTAGGAATTAATGTGGAAGGGCCACAAACCATAACTTCTGCACCCAATTTTTGCAACGCGAAGATGTTTGAAAGTGCCACTCTAGAATGCAAGATATCTCCTACGATAACTACTTTTTTTCCTTCCACTGCTCCCAGTGTCTTCCTGATGGAAAAAGTGTCTAACAATGCTTGAGTTGGGTGCTCATGCGTGCCGTCTCCTGCATTAATAATATTGGCATCAATACGCTCAGCCAAAAAGTGTGGAGCTCCTGGACTGGAATGCCGCATTACAACCATATCGACTTTCATTGCCAGAATATTATTCACCGTATCTAGCAGGGTTTCTCCCTTTTTAACAGAACTACCAGAAGCCGAGAAGTTGATCACGTCTGCTGACAACCTTTTCTCAGCCAGCTCAAAGGAAAGCTTGGTACGTGTAGAGTTCTCAAAAAAAACATTTGCTACGGTCACATCTCTTAGGGAAGGAACCTTCTTGATTGGTCTGTTGATGATCTCCTTGAAATTATCAGCAGTACTAAATATGAGTTCAATATCCTCTCTGTCGAGATTCTTTATACCAAGTAAATGTTTGGTTTTAAGCTGACTCATTCTTCCTTTGTGATTAACCAAATACGATCCTGTTCTTGTTTCTCATCAAGCTCTACCAATACTTTCTGCGACTGTATCGTGTTTACCTTCCTGCCTACATAGTTTGCTTCCACAGGAATATGTCTGCTGTATAGACGATCTATCAATACCAACAATTCAACCTTATCGGGTCTCCCAAATGCATTTAGTGCATCGAGAGCCGCCCTTACGGTTCTGCCTGTAAATAACACATCGTCTACAAGAATTACCTTCTTGTTCTCAATGAGAAATGGGATCTTCGTTTGACTAGGAGTTATGGGCGCCTCCCTCCTTCTGAAATCATCTCGATGAAAGGTTGTATCTAAGTACCCTAAGTGAACATCAATACCTGAAATTTTTTGCAGTTCATCCTTTACACGATCAGCAAGATATATGCCTCTTGGCTGCATTCCCACAATAACTGTGTCTGTAAAATCTTCATGAATTTCAATCAATTGCTGGCACAGTCGACTGATTGTGACTTTGAGTAGGGGACTATCAAAAAGCAGACGCTTTTGCATTGGATTCTGTTCACGCAAAAATAGTCAGGAACATCTAATTTGGCTCCAGTCCGCTATTGTATTGGATCTTGTTAATGTAAAATACTCTTCTATTATTCTTTTGTCCCACACCATTACCATTATATATATTCTGTTCTCCATAAGCGAACAGGGTTTCGTCATACCATTTTTCCAATCCTTCTACATCAGGATTTTTTGACCGCACTTCATCATTCTGAAATGAAAGCTTGATTGGATTGAATGTCCGACCTTCTACAATCTCGTTCCCTTTCACGACTTTTGATCTGATCTCGTTTTCTTCAAGGTACATGAGCACCACCTGCTCACCTGCAGCACTGACCACCACATGCTCATCCAGAGAGAACGTTTGAATATCCTCAATCTTAAAGGTCTGGTCCCAGATAATATTACAATTAAAATCAAAACCGATCACAACTGCATGGGTATACTTGTAACCTAAGAAGTATGGATTACTTCCCAATCCCGGTGGTCCTCCAAAGCCTCCGAGCGGGTTAAATCCGCTAGCCGCACTTGTGTGGTTGTATCTGGGATAATAAGCCTCCGCAATCATGATGTACTCACCGTCCTTCTCCAAAATATCATGGACTAGGAGTCGATAGCTAAACTTCTTAGTCTTTCCTTTTTCCTTCTTTCTCTCTATCCGCTGCATGATTCTTTCTTCTCTTTTAGGTTTTAGGTGACCAAAAAAATTGTTCAATTCTGCAAAAGGATAGTACTTATTGAACTGCTGCTGACCATTAATAAACTTGCTCAAATAGAAACCTTGGCTGTAGTTAAGCGATTTTCTAGAATGTGTACCCGCTAAATACTGAAGCCCCCCTGCAAACGTCGTGCTGGCAGCATCTAAGAGACTCTTCCTTTCACCAGGGTCAACTAAATTATCCTGAATAACATCTCCGTTTGATGTGAAGGTCTTTACTCTCACCGTATATTTTTTGTTGCGCATCTTCTCCTGCATAATGACAGTAAAGAGACTAGACTGTTCATCTACCACGATATCCAATATCTCATTTCGATTATCATAAAAACCTGGTACTATTCGCGGAATCTTATCATTGATGTTGTAAGTAATGACTACAGGCCTGAAATTGGCGTAACCACCAATCAACAGGGTCTCACCGACTGACTCAAAGTATGATATTGCGACGGGGAAGACAGTGGTGATTTCATACACAAGAAAATCAGAATTCTGGTTGTTGAACTGATACACAACTAACTGTTCGTTTCGATACTTGTCTTTATTAAACAATAAATAGTACTTACCATCAAAATATTCATACCCAATCAAAGGACCATTGGTAGGCACAACAAGTTCTTTTTTCCATACGATGCTAAGAGTTGTGTCTACCATGAAAATATTCCACTGATACCTGCCCCCTTTCGCAATAACATCCGTTTCTTCTGCCACTAATAATCCATCTTCATTGCCCGGTACCACCGTGAACTGAGAAGTGACTTTGGTTTTTTGAAACTCAATTCTATTTGGTTGTAGAATAAGGGTGCTTGTATCTCTGTCCTTTTTCCTCTGCGAAAAGGTTAAGAATGGAATTAAAAGAAGAAGGGAAAATACTCTCATAGACCCAATTAACAATTTGTAGAAATAAGAACCCTATAGATTTTGAAAACAATACGATGACATCATCTAATTAGCCTAGTTATCGATTTCAACTTTTCAATATTTGTTTTTGTTCAGTAATCCAACTGCATCTATTTCTGTGATGAGCGACCAAATAGTTAAACAAAATATATCGTCATTTCATTAGTTAGTTGTTGAAAGCAAAATTCTTTGGGTAAGAAATGAAAATACTGATAATAACGCACAATACCATCACCGATCTTCTTTTGATTACTCCAATCGTTCGAGTTCTCAAAACAGACCTAAATGCCGATGTATATGTCTCTAATGAAGATCCTAACGGAATACTGAAAGAAAATCCATACCTGGCGAGAATAGACAATGAATACAATTCTGAGGAACTACAAAAAGTACCCTTTGACTATGTAATTGACTTCCAAAATTCTTCGTATTCAAAACAAGTTAGAAGAAAACTGAAAGGCTCACTACTGACAAAAGATGAATCGTTAAGAGAAAGAATACTCAAAAAAATCAGGAACAATACAAGTCCAAAAAAGCATATCATTGATCAATACTTTGATATTATTAAACCACTTGGAGTCAAACCTGATCAATTAGGTATCGATTTCTTTATCCCGTCAAAAGACTTAATTGAAAGAAATTGGCTACCAGAAAGTCACCAAAATGGGTACGTAGCAGTGGCAATAAATGCACCCTACGAGACTCGAAAACTTCCGATCACACGTCTTATCGAATTGTGCGATAGAATAAATAAGCCGATAGTTTTAGTCGGAGAAAAAGAGGATACACCTATTGGGGAAGAGGTGGAACGTTTTTTTCAAAGAGGTTCCAAAGAAGAAGAAAGAAGAATTGAGAATCTCAATAAAAATGCGACCATTTTTAATTCTTGCGGGAAATTCAACTTAAACCAATCTGCGTCGCTATTGAAAGAAGCTAGCTGGGTTTTTACTTATGATAGTGCTTACATGCATCTAGCCTCTTCATTCAATAAAAAAATATTTTCGATTTGGGGGAATACTTCTGCAAATGAGGGTTTTTACCCCTATAACACAAAATTCACCATTTTCGAAAACAATAAGTTGGACTGCAGACCTTGTTCAACGGAAGGATTTAACAGCTGTCCGAAAGGTCATTTCAAGTGCATGCAAGAAGTTACTTTTGATTTTTATTTACCAGACTAATGAAGACGCTCTTTTTAGTAAGGCATGCCAAATCTTCCTGGACATTTGATATAGATGATCATGATAGGCCTCTTGGAAAACGAGGAAGAAAGGATGTTTTCAAAATGGGAAACTACCTTCTTGATAGGCAAGTAGTTCCAGAGCTTTGTATCACTAGCACAGCAAGCAGAGCTTTGTACACTGCTCTGCATTTATGCGACACCTTGAAGATCGATGAAAATTGCATTGAACTGGAAGAAAAGCTATATCATGCAGATCCAGCTAATATCCTTAATGTTATTAGGCAAAGCAAAAGTTGCGAAAGGCTGGCAGTTTTTGGACATAATCCAGGATTTACTTCCGCGGCAAATGCTTTATGTAATCATCATTTCGACAATATCCCCACCTGCGGTGTAGTGGGGATAAAGTTTGATATTAATGATTGGTCAGAAGTATCTTTTGGAAAGGGTAATCTAGCGTTTGCGTATTTCCCCAAAACGATCTAAAGAATATATCTGCTCAAGTCCTTGTCTTGTACTAAGCCATTTAGTTTCTCCTGCACTAGAGCTTTGTCAATTACAATTTGCGCATTAGGACCGATGGTATCAGGAATGTCAAATAGAATTTCATTCAACAACTTACTCATTACGGTGTGTAAACGTCTCGCTCCAATATTTTCCACTTCTTCATTTATGTGGAATGCCATTTCGGCTATTTCCTCAAGTGCCTCCTCCTGAAATGAAAGATGAACGTCTTCTGAAGCTACAAGCGCTGTATATTGCTTTGTCAAAGCATTTTTAGGTTCAGTGAGAATCCTCAAGAAATCAGCTTTTGTCAGGTTTTCCAGTTCTACACGAATTGGGAAGCGTCCTTGCAGTTCGGGGATCAGGTCGGAAGGCTTACTAAAATGAAAAGCTCCTGCCGCCACGAATAGAATGTGATCCGTATTTATGATTCCATATTTGGTGTTGACAGCACTACCTTCCACAATTGGAAGTAAATCGCGCTGTACGCCTTCCCGACTTACATCTGGGCCTTTACTAGAATCTCCTTTCGCAATTTTGTCAACTTCGTCAATGAAAATGATTCCTGTGTTTTCTACCTTGAAGATCGCTTCCTCTTTCACCTCGTCCATATCGATCATCTTTGCAGCTTCCTCCTCCAACAGAATTTTGCGTGCCTCAGAAATGGTCACTTTTCGTTTCTTTTTCTTTTTGGGCATCATATTCCCAATCATCTCCTGAATATTGATCATGGAAGCTTCATCCATGCCCCCTCCAATCATTCCGACATTTCCGGATGGTGCTGCTGTCACATCTATCTCAATTTTCCTATCGTCTAGCTCTCCATTTCTGATTTTCTCTCTAAATCTTTCCCTGGTCTGCTCATTTAGTTCCACCTCGTTCTCCGGCTCATCACTTCCTACTTTGGTACCAAAGGTGTTTTTATTGCCCTTCAAGGGAGGAATCAATGCATCCAGGATAATTCCTTCAACTACCTCAGCAGCTCTTTCCTTTACCTCCTCTTTCTTGGCAATCTTCACCATATTGACTGCTTGCTCCACCAAGTCTCTTACCATACTTTCCACGTCTCTTCCTACATAACCCACTTCGGTAAACTTTGAAGCTTCCACTTTGGTAAATGGCGCATCTGCGATCTTAGCTAGCCTTCTTGCTATTTCTGTTTTCCCTACCCCAGTAGATCCTATCAACAAAATGTTATTTGGTACTATCTCCCCTTGAATCTCCTCTTTAACATTCATCCTTCTCCACCTATTTCGCAGAGCTATTGCCACATTTCTTTTGGCATCTTTCTGTCCAATTATGTATTTATCCAACTCTGCTACAATCTGCTTGGGAGTCAAATCACTATTTATTTCACTCATAAAATCTTTTTAAAATCATCTAAATCTGTTCGCAAACTGATGAAACTAGTTCCACCCGCTGCATGAAAGGTGGCTCGCGAAAACCTGAATTCTACACGTTTAACCTTCAGCATTAAACCGTAGAAAAACCCAGCCCCTGAACCAATATCAGTTAATCTTAACTCCTGTTTCCGCTTATGGTTATAACCAATCAACAATTGAAAATTTTCATTTAATAGTATTTCTCCACCAACGTTAATCCTTTGGATAACTTGATCGACTGCTGCGTTAGATCTTCCCTGTTGGTCGTCATCACTGATCTCATTTTCTCTCACCAGACTATTGGTTGTGACAGTGAACCTTATGGGCATGTACGTGGGCTTAAATGTGGTTCCAAGCACAACATCAAACGGCAATGACGGTGAATTCAAATCTGTGAAAGAAGAGAGTCTAACACCCATATTTTCCAGGACCATTCCTACACTCCAATTTTTATTTACTTTAAATATCCCACCTATATCCATCAAGAGTGCTGTAGACTGGAAAACGTCTATAGAGGAGTGAGCGACCTTCAAGTTAGCACCTAAAACAAAAGGGCCTAATCTATGCGATTTACCAATAGAGAAAGTGTAATCTTGAGCTTGGAAGACACCTAGGCTATTGCCTGCTTCATCCGCCATTTCAAAATCTCCATACCCTATGTAATTCAAGCCAGCCGCAAATGTCCCAGCATTGCCTACATTAAAACTGTAAGCTCCATTAAACACAAAAGTTCCTGCAAAATATGGATTGAAATTCACAAATAGATTTTTGCCTGAAACTGAATCTAGAGTGGCTGGATTTTCAAAAAATTGGGAAATATCGCCATCAGCTAACGAAACAGAGGTGCCTCCTAGGGCAGCTGTTCTGGCATTCGTTGTGACATTTAGTGCTTGATAACCAAACTGGCCTCCTATCTGACCCCAACTAAGTATTGGTATCAAACAAAATATACATCCTAAAATTCTCAAGTTTATTTCTCTTCTGGCAGGATGAATTCGATTGGGTTTGAAGCTTTTTGTTTGGTTAACGCAATTTCAAGAACATCCGGTACAAATTCTACAAAATGAATTTTCAGACCCTTCAAATACTTTGGGTTAATTTCTTCAAGATCTTTTTCATTCTTATGGCACATTAGAATCTCCTTGATACCAGCTCTTCGTGCAGCAAGAATTTTTTCTTTGATACCTCCCACAGGTAGTACCTTCCCCCTCAAAGTAATTTCCCCAGTCATTGCCAAGTGTTTCTTAACCTTTCTTTGTGTGAAAACCGAAGCTAAAGATGTGAGCATAGTAATACCCGCTGATGGTCCATCTTTAGGTATGGCACCTGCTGGCACGTGAACATGCAAATCATAATGATCGAAAACTCTGTAATCGATTCCCAATGAATCCGAATGGGAACGGAGGTAGGAAAGTGCTGCTACTGCAGACTCCTTCATGACATCACCAAGCTGTCCTGACAATGTAAGCTTTCCTTTTCCTCGACTAAGTGAAGACTCTATAAATAAGATATCACCGCCTGAAGGAGTCCAGGCCAACCCCGTCACTACGCCCGGAACAGAATTATCCTCATAATTATCCTTATCGAAGATTTCAGGACCTAAGATCTCTCGAACTCTCTGAGTAGTAATTTTAGGATCATATTCTTCTTCCATTGCTACCGATTTGGCTACAGATCTAATAACTGCTGCCACTTTTCGCTCTAAACTTCGCACACCGGATTCCCTGGTGTAATCATTAATCAACTTATTGATTGCACCTTTTTCGAAAGTAATCTCTGTTGACTTCAATCCATGCTCTTTCCTTTGCTTAGGTATCAGATGTTTTTTAGCGATCTCTACCTTCTCCTCCAAAGTGTATCCACTGACATCAATGATTTCCATTCGATCTCTCAATGCAGGCTGAATTGTATCTAGCGAGTTAGCAGTTGCTATGAATAACACCTTAGAAAGATCATAATCTACCTCTAGGTAATTGTCCTTAAATGTCCCATTCTGCTCTGGGTCAAGAACTTCCAAAAGAGCTGAGGAAGGATCACCTCTAAAATCGGAGCTAACTTTATCTATTTCATCCAAAATGAATACCGGATTAGATGACTTTGCCCTATTCAAATTTTGAATGATTTTTCCGGGCATTGCTCCTATGTAAGTCTTTCTATGTCCCCTTACTTCAGCCTCATCATGAACTCCACCAAGAGACATTCTAACATATTTTCTATTCAATGCATCAGCTATGGATTTACCAAGCGAGGTTTTTCCAACTCCCGGAGGTCCATATAGGCATAAGATTGGGCCTTTCAGATCTTGTTTTAGCTTTCTTACCGCCAGGTATTCAATTATTCGATCCTTAACTTTTTCCAATCCGAAGTGATCGCGATCAAGTACTTTCTTAGCATTATTGAGATCAAAGTTATCTTCAGTCACTTCGTTCCATGGCAGATCCACTAAAAGCTCCACGTAGCTCATCGCTACCGGAAATTCAGACGCAGCTGGGATCATCCTCATAATCTTATCAAGTTCCTTGTAGAAATGAACTTTCACCTCATCTGGCCAGTCTTTTTCCTCTCCTTTTTTCCGCAAGGCATTTACTTCCTGATCTGGCCCATCTTGTCCTAACTCATCTTGGAGAACTCTGATCTGTTGGCGCAAGAAATAATCTCTTTGCTGCTGATCAATATCTGTGTGAACCTTCTCCTGAATTTCTTGCTTAAGCTCAAGCATCTGAAGGTCCTTCATCATGAACTCTAAAAGTTTCTCAGCTCTCTCTTTTGGATCATCCATTTCCAAAAGCTCCTGTTTGTCTGACACCTCTACGTTCACATTAGATGACAGAAAATGTGTAAGGAAATTGAAGTTGTCAATGTTGTCAACTGCAATGCGAGCCTCTTTTGGAACTTCGGGACTCAACCCCATGATCTTGGCCGCAGTATCTTTCAACGACTGAATGATTGCCTTTTGTTCTTTTTTAGGCAGTGAATTTTCCCTGTCAGGAAAAATTCTATATCCCACAATATGGTGGGGCTCCTCTTGAACCTGATCCGTGATTTCAAACCTTTTCTGTCCCTGAATAATGATCGTGGTGTTACCATCTGGAAGCACAATCATCTTAAGGATCTTTGCGATGGTACCACAACTGTGCAGGTCTACAAACTTCGGATCTTCCGTGTTGATATTTTTTTGTGCGACCACACCAATGATACGATCCCCTTTATAAGCCTTCTTTACTAATCGAATCGATTTAGTTCTACCTACCGTGATTGGTAGTACCACTCCGGGAAACAGAACCGTATTTCTGATCGGGAGAATCGGGAGATTTTCAGGAAGATCTGAGTCGGATAGTTGATTTTCTTCAGGCGAAATAATCTGAATCAGTTCTTCGGAATCTTCATCCTCTACATCAGGTATAAATATTGATTTCAAATTTGCGTCATTCATAAATGTCAATGTGTCATGTAAAGAGTACACACTCCCATTTTTTGGGAAAGGTACATAATTGTCAATCGTTGTGCCAAAATCAATCGCTTACGCAAATAGTGGTAACTTTCACTTAATTTTAACTTTTACTGACGAATCGACAGCATGCGCTATTTTTTCAAACGACATATTGGACTTTTCTTAGTTCTATTAGGTCTTTGTGCAACTGCTCAATGGGGTAGAAAGGAAGTACAGATTCTGACTGACTCTATCCCAAAAGATGTCGTCTTCAATGTTTATGAGTTTAAAGGAATTAATAAATATCCTGAATACTTTAATAAACAAAAGCTTGAGAGAATCATTTCGCTTGATCGCAGTGAAAATTGGGAAGAGCTGTACGTTGCTTTGAAGGATTACGTCAGCAGGTTTGGCATCAAAAATTTCTACAAAGACACAAAACTTATTTGGCGACTGGCAAAAATGACTGAGCTTCTCGGCAGCTCTGATGAAGCAATGACACTTTACCGCATGGTGCTTAGACACCACTACCAAGGAATTAACATAAAAGAAATTGAGCTTTACTATGACTCTCTCAACAGGCAGGCTGCCGAGCAGTTTGTCCCGATTGATTATTATTATGAATTAGTAGAACATAGAAAACTCATTGACACCTTACAACCGCCAAGAGGCGTGCTTCTCAACATGGGCATGCTTGTAAACAGCTCAAGTGCCGATTATGGTCCCTCACTAAATATTCACAATGATGTTTTAGTTTTTACATCGAAAAGAAAGAAAGTAGATGAAACGATTCGCTTTAGAGAAGATGAAGACTTATTCTTTAGCAGAAAGGACCCATACGGGACATGGTCGAAGGCAAAACCAATACCTAACCTAAACTCACACTATAATGAAGGATCGCCTTGCTTGAGTGGAGATGGTAAAACATTGGTTTTCTCTAGATGTGAATCGCCTGATTCTTTTGGCGATTGCGACCTATTTATTGCTACACTACAAGAAGACAGCACTTGGACCAGACCAGCTAACTTGGGTGTAACTGTCAATTCCTTAGCATGGGATTCACATCCCGCTTTGTCTCATTCTGGCGACACGATCTTCTTCTCATCAGACAGACTTGGAGGTTTTGGACTAGCAGACATCTATTATACAACCAGAGACGAGAAAGGGAAATGGTCTCCAGCTTTAAATCTTGGGCCAGTTATCAACACTCGTCAAAATGATGTAAGTCCTTTCTTCCATCCAGTTTATGAAGTACTCTACTTTTCCTCTAATGGACAGCTCTATAACTTTGGAGAATTTGACATCTATAAAGCATATCATGTGGATGGATTTTGGACAGAACCTCAGAATATTGGGCCTTTAGTTAATGGCAGGGGCAGTGAGTTTTATTTTACCATTGACTCGGACTCAGAACTCCTTTTCTATGCAAGGTCTTCCACGAGAGATCTAAACAAGCAAGACATATATTCTTTCCCTCTACCAATGGAAGCCCAGCCGGAAGCTACCACAACTGTTTCAGGTTCCCTTACAGACTCATTGACAGGTTCTCCCTTTCAAGGCATTGTTTCAATAATTGACTTAGATAATGGAAACGAAGTAGCTCCTCGATTTCTTAGGCCAGATGGTTCTTTTGAATTTGAGTTGATTAATCAAACCAATTATTTGTTGGTACTTCAAGGTGATGATTTCTTTAGAATTGAAGAAGTTTTTTATCTGGATGGCCCTATGGAACTAAATCAAGTGACTGAACCGATCGCTTCGAGAATGAAATTCGAATCCATAGAATTTGATGTGGGTAAGGCTGAACTTAAAACAGAGATGTATGCTGATCTCAATAAGGTTGTAAACTTTCTATATGATAACCCCGACTTTAAACTGAGAATATCAGGTCATACCGATTCTGTAGGTGACCCAGCGAAGAATCTGCAGTTATCACAAGAACGGGCAGAAAACATACTCGACTACATTGTGATTTTTGCAGGTATTATTGAAGGAAGGGTCGAGGCTCGTGGATATGGAGATACTATGCCAATCACAGAAACCGAAGAAACCGAAGCGGATCGAAAAATTAACAGGCGAGTAGAATTCGAAATCTACCGGGATTTTCTTCCAGATGATGAATCTGGGGCAATCAACAATGACTTTTAGATCATACTAGATTCTACTAGACGCTTTTTAAAAATTCACATCCACATCTGAAAACCTACCTTGTTAGTATAGTTGGGTCGCAATGAAAGATTCAAATCACCAATCGACACATCTCTGCGATGCACCATCATTCGCAAAATGCGTCTTTTCTTACTTCCGTCAGAATAAACTGATCGTATCGTTAATGATAACAAATGCCATGAGTGAAAGCAAAATGACCATACCCACTTTCTGAGCGTTTTCCAAAAATCTATCTGAAGGTTTTCTTCCAGTCACAATCTCCCACGTGAGAAACACCACATGACCACCATCCAATGCTGGGATAGGTAGGAAATTCATAAATGCCAGAACCATTGAAAGCAACCCAACTATTCTCCAGAAATTATTCCAATCCCATGTACCACCAAAAAATGTGGCGATCCTAATTGGACCCGATAGAGACTTTCTGACATCAACGTCCCCAGCAATCATCTTCTGGAATCCCTTAATGTTGAGCCAAACTACTGCAAATGCATTATAAGTACCTTCACTAACAGCCTCTCCAAAGGAGAAATCTCTTCTAATGTAGTCGAGGTTATAGTCAATAACGAAACCAATAGTACCATCTTCATATACATTCGTGTTCAAATCTACCTCCTCGTTGTTGCGCGCTACTTTTAGGATCACTGTCTGACCCTGAAGTGAATCAAGTGCTGCTCTGAACTGATCAAAATATTTTATTTCTGCACCATTCAAGCCTACAATATTATCCCCGGCCATTAGTCCTGCCTCTTCCGCAAATGTCCCTGGCGTGATGGATCTCACGGAAAATGGAAGCCTCGGATCTATCACATTGACTCTGTTTTTCTTATCAGCAAACTTATCTATGAAGTCATTCGGCATATCGACACGAATTTTTTCGCCGTTTCTCAATACCGTGTAATAGTTGTCAGAACCTAAGAGAAGATCCGGACTTAACAGGTCTGAAAACCTTTCATAATCTTGACCATTAATAGCTAATATTCGATCACCCGTTTTGAAACCTAGCTGCTCCCCTAGATCGTAAGCCACTATACCAACTTCGTTCAGTTTATCTTTTGGGAGATAAGCCTCACCATTAACCAATGCTAATCCAATAAAAATAATGATGCCAACAACAACATTTACAATGATTCCTCCCATCATCACAATTAGCCTCTGCCACGCGGGTTTAGCTCTAAATTCATGAGGCTCTGGTTCTGCATTTAAGCTCTTGGTATCCAAAGACTCATCGATCATCCCTGTAATCTTAACAAAGCCACCGAGGG
>JABSPG010000580.1 GCA_013214445.1 Ekhidna sp.
AAGTCTTTCATACTCCCAAGTCTTCTAAATATCTAACCTAGCCACTTTGTACAATTGCAGACTTGCAGTTGCTTTTTTAAAAAAATCTATCTTAGAAAATTACACTCTTATTCTGTGTTATTAGTTGCATTTTTTTGTTTTCTTAGTCAGCTTGTATTGCGTATGTGTAATAAATTATAGTATAAATGCACGTCATTTGCATTTGATATTTATTTTGAAATAAGCTACAACTCCATTCTATATAAACTATATAAGAAGTTTTCGTTTTTAGAGCAATTTAGAGAGTTATAGCATTTTTAGGGATACAAGAGATTATTCTACATATCTTGAAAGTATGAAGATTGTGCCCGCATGCTTTTTGATGTTCATTCATTTGTCCACCGTCGCACAGGTAATGAAGCCCGGTCAATGGAGAGGAGACATACACTATCAGAATGCCAAAATTCCATTGACTTTTGAGATTGGCTATCCAAATGGGGATACTCCAGAGTTTACTTTTATTAATGGTGCCGAACGTGTCGTAGTAGACAATGCGGTGATCAGAGGGGATAGTCTTTCTATTCCTTTTCATCCTTTTGATGTAGTAATCAATGCGAAGTTTACCGCAATGAGCATCTCTGGCGCATACGTTAAGAATTATAGAGACTCTTCAGATCCTTTCACAGCGACTTATGGAAAGCCTAGAATGCAAAAAAAGGACCCAAGACCTTCCCCTCCTTTGGGTAATCGCTTGGCAATTACTTTCTCACCAGAATCTTCCGACATGTCGAAAGGAGTTGGACTTTTCGAGAAGAATGGAAACGTAGTGACAGGGACCGTAATGACCAAGGTGAGTGACTATCGCTATTTTGAAGGGATATTGGACGGAGACTCACTCAGACTTTCAAGTTTTGATGGTGCTCATGGGTTCGCATTTCTTGGTAAGAAGACAGAGGCAGGCTGGGAGGGAAGGATGATCTATGGCAATCAGTATGAAGAACCATGGGTAGCAGTTAGCGATCCTAAAGCAGCCCTTCCTGATCCATTTGAAATGGTAAAACTAGAGCCTGGAAAGCACAAGCCCTATTATGATTTGTTAGGGGCGGGACAGGGAAAGAATGCCATTGATCCTTCAAGGTATGAAGGGAAAGTTCTCATTATTCAGCTTTTTGGTACGTGGTGTCCAAATAGTTATGATCAGACTAAATATCTTGTAAAGTGGAGAAAAGAAAATCCCGGGGATGAAGTTGCTATCCTAGCTTCTTCTTTTGAAGCTAATTACTCTCAAGAGTATGGTCTTAAAAGACTAGCTGACTACCGAAAAGTGAATGACATCCCCTATGATCTGGTTTTGGGAGGTAGACTGAGCAAAATGGCTGCTGCCATGCCATTCCCTTTTATGAAGAAGATAGAGGCTTTCCCAACTTTAGTAATCGTAGATAAACAAGGTTACGCCAGATACGTCCATAGCTACTTTAATGGTCCGGCTACAGGTTTCTATTATGAGGAATTTGATAAGCGTTTTAATGAAATCATTATGAGCCTTGTGGCAGAGTAATTGTTATTGACTATTCTTTTTGCAATAAATCTTCCAGGTTGGATAGGAAAAACTTTCAGTCTTGTCGACCCATTCACCAAGCCAATTGAAGCCTTCATCGCTAATGTTCGAAAAAGTAATCTTGAAGTAACCCTCCATTCCGTTTGGAGCAGTTTGATCCTTATATAGGATCATTTTGTCATCCCTATCCATTCCTCCATTCCATGATGATAAGGAGGAAGTGGGGGTAGCGGAAGCGTAATAGTGTACATACCATTTTGCGCTATCGCTGTTGAATTGTCGGATGCTTCCACTATGCGAACCATCATATTTCAACGTTTCATCTTGAATCGCCAGACCATCCATTATGTACTTGAATGTCCATTTCATATCCACTGTATCTGCCCATTCTGTTTGACTGATACGCGCAACAGATTTGCAACTGCATGTTCCTATCAAAGGAGCATAATCAGCTAGTTCTCTTGGTGCTTTGGGGTTTAGCAAACCATATGGATTCTTTTCAGAAGGTTCATATGCATATTGACTATAGCCAATCAGTGTGAAAAAAATCGCTGCAGCAAAAAATGAGGTCTTCATAGTTCAGATCTTTTTTAGTTTGACCTACTCTCAGTTGGCTGTGGAGTAGGGATTACAAACAAAGTGAGTCTGCACGAGATTTAGATGGTTTTTGCAGTGAACAGACCGCAGTTTGCAGTGAACTAATTAGCTACATCAGTAAAATTTTCTTTTAGTGATTTTATGCCAGATTTAGAAAATGGAAGTTCAGTTTTATTGCTAAGTGTTACTCTTGCTTTCTCGTAATTAATTTGATCTAGGTAGTTGAGATTTACTAAGGCAGATCGATGGATTCGAATAAATCGGTAAGAAGCAAGTTTGGATTCGAGTGATTTAAGACTCTGTCGTAGTGTGTATGTCCGATTTTTGGTATGAATTTTAACACAATAGTCGTCCGATTGAATCCATATTATTTCCTCTAGGGCTACAAGTGCCATCTTGTGACCGATCTTGATATTTAGGTGTGGAATTTTTGGCTTAGACAAAATCTCTTCTAAATCTGAGGTTTTCCGAGCTAGACTTTCGATTTCGATTTCTTGATGGCTAATCCTTTGAGATTTGGCTACATGGAATAACAATAAAATCAGAATTAATGAGGCCATAAAAAAGCTTAGCCCTTTTTGGTAAATGAAAAATTCAAAGAACTCTCCAAATTCAATGATCGAGGCATCTTGTACCACAATTGCTTGAATTGCAAGTAAGATCAAGGAAAGTACCGAACTGCCCGAATATATTGAAGAGATCAAGACCCATTTTCTCAACGTGAGCTCTTTTTGTACAACAAAAATTTTCCATGCACATATCGAAGCAGGAATGGAAACCAATATCCATAAAAGCCATCGAATGAGGTGAGTCTGTAGTAAGTCAGAATACGATATGTTACTCCCAGGACTGAGATTAAATGTCTCTAAATA
>JABSPG010000581.1 GCA_013214445.1 Ekhidna sp.
CCGCTCAACTCTTAAAGTTGCAAGGTCATCACTTTCTCATAGATTGTGGGGAAGGTACTCAGCTTTTGATGAAAAGATATAAGGTCAAGTTATCTCGTATTGATCATATACTTATTTCTCATTTACATGGAGATCATTACTTTGGACTTATTGGCCTTTTGTCTACAATGCACTTGTTTGGTAGAAAAAAGGAACTATTTCTGGTTGGTCCGCCCGGTCTTAAAGAGATCTTACAGCTCCAGTTAAGGTACTCTGAGACCTCACTAAATTTTCATATTCAGTTTGTGGAATTTAAGCCCGATGTATCAGAGGTGGTTTTGGATCATCCAAAATATACGGTAACCACTCTTCCGATGGATCATAGAGTCGCTTGCTCTGGCTACTTGTTCAAAGAGAAATCGAAGAACAGAAGAATTAATAGAAATAAGCTGTCGGAGGTGGAGTTGTCCAATCTTGATATCATGCGATTGAAAAAGGGAGAAGATGTTTTGAATGCGGACGGATCAATTAAATATCCGAATCAACTATTGACACTGGATCCGAACCCCAGCTTTTCTTATGCATTTTTCTCAGATACCAGATTAAGACCTGAGCTGTCAAACGCTATAAAAGGGGTTGATCTTCTCTATCATGAAGCAACCTTTGCAAATGATATGAAGGAAAGGGCCATCCAAACCTATCATACTACGGCGGAACAAGCAGCGCAGTTTGCGAAAGATTCAGAAGTGAAAAAACTATTGCTAGGTCACTTCTCAGCTAGATACAAAGAACTTGATCCTTTGTTGGAAGAGGCTAAGCAGATATTTACTAATACTGAATTAGCAATAGAGGGAAAGAAATTCGCAATCGATGGGAAATAAAAAACAAAACCTTTTCATTCTACTTGGAGCCATATTCTTAACAAATGCGATTCTTGCAGAACTGATTGGCGTAAAGATTTTTTCGCTCGAACAGACTCTTGGGTGGAATCCTGTAAGTCTGGATATCTTCGGATACATCCTTGATTTCAATCTTACAGCAGGAGTAATGATTTGGCCGGTGGTCTTCATAACTACAGATATCATTAATGAGTACTTTGGAAAGGCAGGGGTCAGGAAAATTAGTTTCATTGCCGTAGGATGTATCTCTTATGCTTTCCTGATGATCTGGCTGGTAACCACCCTTAGCCCAGCAGATTTTTGGATGGATGTGAATAATTCTGATGCGGAAGGAAACTACTTTAATATGGATTTCGCATTTAATAAAGTTTATACTCAAGGTTTAGGGATTATTGTCGGTTCTATTATCGCATTCCTGATAGGACAAATACTGGACGTAATCGTGTTTCAGCGTCTAAGAAAAATCACAGGTGAAAAAATGATTTGGCTGAGGGCAACTGGATCCACCTTAGTGTCTCAATTGATAGATAGTTTCGTTGTGTTGGCCATAGCTTTTTATTTGTTGGCACCTGCTGAGAGTAGATGGGAGTTTTCGCAGGTAATATCGGTGGGGACTCTTAACTATATATACAAGTTTATCATTGCTATTGCTCTAACGCCACTAATTTATCTGGGCCATTTTCTGATAGATAGGTACCTAGGCGTAGAGGAAGCTGAGAAAATTAAGGAAGAAGCAAGCTCAAGTACGCTATAAGGTAGGCTTCTAGTCGATTTTTTTGTATGACAGCCTATCAACAAACTGTTGTCTATGTCTTTGCATTGAAACAGCTCTTAGTAATAGCTTCGTACTAATAGTCTGTAGTTTGTTCAATGGCTATCTTATTTACTTTCCTCGACTAGGGCGAATCGGATATTTTCTTAATCATACTTTTCGTAATTTGGTATGTGGAGTCGAATTGTATTCCATATACCTAGTCATGATGAGTTCATTCTGGAAAACCATATCGTTAGTGGTGCTGCTTCTGGTGGTGACAGCAACTTTGGCTTTTGCACTTTTTTTTGTAGGTCAGAGATACTCAGAGACGATCCTAAATGAAGTAGTTAAAAGGGAAACAAATGGTTTCTATCAATTGGATTTTCAATCACTTGAGCTTGATGTCATTGACAATAGGATCACAGTAAAATCGCTCAGACTCATACCCGATTCAACTCGAAACTTCGTCGAATTGGGGTTAAATAATGTATATGAAATTGATCTTGTAGAACTCATTATCGACCTGGAATCCTTGTATGACTTATACCTAAATAAGGAGTTAAATATTAAGAATGTAAGGGTAGTTGATCCAGATATTCAAATGATTAGCTTGAGTAATTCAAAAAAAACAAAGTTTTCCTTTGAAGCTGGAAATATGTATCAGGCAATATCTGATTATTTGAAGGTCTTAAAAATTGATTATTTCAGAATTCAGGATGGTGAATTACAATATGATGGAAATCGATTTGCTTTGGGGGAAATTGATTTTTTGATAAAGAATCTTCTGATGGATTCCGTGTCAAGAGAGAACCAAGTATTCTATTCTGAACAAATTGAATTGGAGATACGAAACCAATTATTTCACCTACCAGATAGTATTCATCAAATCACATTCGGGAAATTTGTTTTATCAACTTCAGATTCCATTTTATCATTTGAAGATATTAGAATCAAGCCAACAGAAGCATCGAATGTGACTTTTGAAGGAGAAAACAACGTAAATGTTTATGATATTCACGTTCCAAAACTAAGTTTTAAGGGTGTAGACTATGTTGCGGCCTACCAAAACAACCATCTGGTTATTGAAGAACTTCACTTTGAGGAGCCGACAATATTTGTGGATGACGAGTCTCATGCGGCAAGAAAGAAGAAAAGAAAAGATAATTCACTTCTTGCTTTAGTCTTTCAGGTATTTGGGGCTTTGGATATACGGAAGTTAAGTATTAGTGATGCTCACGTTGACCTAAAGATCAACAGGGAGAAATATCAACGATTGAAAGTCGAGGAGTCGAACATCGTGTTTCATCATATACATTTAGATACGACCAATTACCTATTTGATCATCGGTTTAGGTATTTCGAGGACA
>JABSPG010000582.1 GCA_013214445.1 Ekhidna sp.
TGCATAGACAGCCAATTGGACTTCCTCTTCATTCTTAGTGATTTTAATCAAATCACGACCTCCGGTTCGCAATTCTTTAATTGATTCCAATAGACCTGGTTGTTCTCGTCCAATCTGACTGATGTTTTTGATCAACTTCAAGCCAAGTAGTTTTTTAGCAGCATTATTCATGATTTGCACTTCTCCATCGGTATCAAAAGTTATGATCCCAATTCCAATGTGCTGAACGATCGTTCTGAGGTACTGGTGCTGTGCTTCTTTGTCAGCCCTGATCTCTCTAAATTTTTTCAGTATCTCATTAAATTCATGGTAGAGCATATCTCTACTGGATCCCGAGTTACGTTCAGGATACGTATTCGTAAAGTCTTCGTAGTGGATGCTTTCCAAGAAATGAACGATCTCCCTGTTAGACTTTTCCAAAAAATAGTAGAGGTACCATGCCTGAAAAAGCCCCAAGCTAAATACGAGAAACTTGGTAAAGAAATACGATTCTGAATAGTACAGATGCGTAAAAGAGAACATGGTAAGTAGCAGTAGTAGTAACCTACCAATTAACTGAAATCGGAAGGATTTATAAACCATGTTTTTCTAATCTTCTGTACAAAGAGGCTCTCGTCAGACCCAGTTCTTTTGCCGCCTTAGAGATGTTTCCCTCATATTTATTCACCACTTTCTGAATCGTCACTTTTTCCATATCGTCTAGGTTATAAGAGTCTGGCTCTAGCGAAAGGTTGCTTTCAGGCTTCTGTGCAAGAAAGAAAAAATCTTCAGGCATCAGCTGTCCATTGTCGCTCATGATAATGGCCCGCTCGATAGCATGCTGCAGTTCACGAATATTTCCTGGCCAAGGATATTTTTGGAGTTTACTGACAGTAGAGGGCGCTACACCGGATATTGATTTGCGATATTTCCCTGCATACATCTTTACAAAATGATTGGCAAGCTCCTCCATATCATCCATGCGCTCACGAAGGGGGGGCAGCTGAATTTCTACTGTATTTATTCGATACAAAAGATCCTGTCTAAAGGTGTTTTCGTTCACCATTTCGTAGACAGGCATATTGGTTGCACTAATCAAGCGGATGTCCACAGGAATTTCTTGATTTGTACCAATCCGGGTCACTTTCCTATTCTGAATGGCTGTCAGTAATTTGGACTGAAGCGGCTGACTGAGATTCCCAATCTCATCTAAGAATAATGTGCCGCCGGATGCTACTTCAAATCTTCCGGCGCGATCTTCTTTAGCGTCAGTGAAAGACCCTTTCTTATGGCCGAATAATTCACTTTCAAAAAGACTCTCAGTGATTGCTCCCATGTCAACACCGATGAAAGGCATGTCTTTTCTAAGCGATTTCTGATGTATGGCTCTTGCGATCAGCTCTTTACCTGTTCCATTCTCTCCTAGGATTAGGACGTTTGCATCTGTTGCTGCCACTTTGTCAATCAGCTTGAAGACTTTTTTGATGGCGTCACTTTCTCCAATTATATCTTTAAATGCCTTGCTGCTGTCCGCTTGTAAAGTCTTGCTAGTCTGCTTCAGTTTGGATACTTCCTTTCTGCTTTTTTTCAGTTTGGAAGCGCTGGAAAGGGTGGCCAGAAGTTTTTCATTTTGCCATGGTTTCAAGACAAAGTCCGTGGCTCCAGCTTTCAAAGCTTGAACGGCCATTTCAACATCTCCAAAGGCTGTGATTAATATAACTACGGCTTGAGGGTCTTTTTCCAGGATTTGTTCGAGCCAGTAAAACCCTTCCTTACCACTGGTGGTGTCTTGACTATAGTTCATGTCCAGAAGGATTACATCGAAGCTGTCATTGTTAAGCAAAAAGGGGATCTTCCTTGGGTCTTTTTCAATAACAACTTCCTTTATGTGTTTCTTAAGTAGCATTTTAGCTGCTAATAACACATCCTCATCATCGTCAATGATTAAAATTTTGTTGATTTCTTCTTCCACTATTTTAGGATTTACAAGTCAATAGATTACCACAATTGTGCCAATAGACAAAAGCTGCCTAAAGAGCAATTAGAGGATAAAAATACGTATTTTACTGTTCGAAAATGAACGTATAGAAATTAATTTGTTCCAAATTCGAACGCACCTGATAGCCCTAATATTGGAAAGCCAACCACGTGATAGTACTCAGCCTTACTTTTTTCCCATTTAGTAAAAGCATCATAGTAGTCAGTCTGTGCCTCTATGTATTTGTCTTGCTGGATATTGAGCTTGAATAAGTCAGTTTCTCCGTTTTGAAGATTGATGATCTCTGCATCGAGTAGCCTTCTGTAGTTCTGAGAAACGCCTTGATACTGAACCAACAGATCCTGAAATGCAGTGCTTTGAGCATAGGCTCCTAATACATCGTTTTTCAAGTCGATCTGACTTTGTGCCAATTCAAATTCGTTGCTCTGAAGCTTCAATCGAGACTGTTGGAGTTTTCCGCGTTCTTTCCTTAGTAGGATGGGGATAGAGAAATCTAATCCTACTTTGTAATTTTCTCCAAATTCTGGAGATCTAGGACTAAACTCGGCATCTAGGGGAGCATCAATGAGCGAGTAAGAAAGGTCCACTTGAGGTTTCAGACTCTCTCGTGCCCACCTTAGATCAGCATCAATCTGATTTCTTTTTCCTTCTAGTTTGCCGATTTCAGGATTGCTGGTCATCGCAAACTCGATAGCAGCTTTTATTTCTTCGTCTCTGGGGGTTTCGAATAGAGAGGAAGAGTCAGGAAGCACGTTGATCTGTAGTTCGAGTGGTAACAGGTTTTCAGACCATAAATGCTTCGATAGGTTTAGCTTGGCAAGCTCATATTCCAGAGTTGCTTTCCGATAGTCCACAATCCTCTTTTGAAAATTGATTTTTGCTTGCAGTGTATCCACCACGGCTGCCTCACCGAAACCATAGTCGAGAAGTGTTCGGTCAAAAAGGTTCTGAGCAAGGTCAATGGCCTGAATCATCAGCTGCTGCTTTTTGCTAGCCA
>JABSPG010000583.1 GCA_013214445.1 Ekhidna sp.
AAAACGAGGGACGCCATACCAGGATAGAATTGCACTAAAAAAAGTTGAAATGGCTTGATTTTACCATAGATATCGCCCAGATATGACGAGTGGCCACATCGGGTTGTTCAAAGAGCTAATGTAGTGCAACCTCTCTATCCCTCAAAACGGTGATAGACTTATTTTTGAATTTTCTCGCCATCTTCGAAAACCTATATCCAGAAAGTATAATGTTTCAAACAGCAAAAATGTATCAGAAAGAGAGGTGAAACGGGCGAATTGCAAAGATGTCAGCAAATAGCTCAGTTGGCCATTCGTTCATATCGCATGTTAGCTCTAGTTATTTTTGAGTTCATACTTAATCAATACCTTATCCGTTATCACAAAATCTTTCACAGAGAATCCTCTTGATAGGGAAGATTGATGCGTAGCAGGAACCTCTAGAATATCTTCGAAATCTTCCGATATGAAAAAAGGTGATTCGGAGGGAATGTTTCCATACTTGATAGACAGAACCTTTCCTAAGGTGAGGTTCTTGGATTTAGAGATTATTTTGGCTTTTGATTCAGCATCTTTAACAGCTTCAACTATTACCTGTTCTCTAACTTTTGTTCTCAATTCATCGGAAAGTTTGAAGGTGAAAGTAATTTCAGTTTTGATATCGTTTTGAGAAAATGCATTGATCAGTTCAGCAATATTTGACTTATCATTTTGAAATTCAATAGACAATTGTTCATGAGCGTAATACCCACTGTCATACCTCTGACCTCTTTTCCAAACCGAATTAGCACTAACGCTATATTGTGAATTTTTAATATCCTTTGAAGAGTAGCCTAAGGATTCAATTAATTCGTTAACCTGGTTTTCTTTTATTGATAATGCTTCTATAGACTCTCCAAAGCCATTTCTTATTTCAGATATGGTTATGTGGAAAATGCCAATGTCAGGCGTTGCTGTTAAACGACCTTGTCCAACAATTTCCAGATGGCTTGATTGACTAAGGGTTATTGTTGGAAGGAGGATAAGAGTTAGAAGTAAATGTTTCATTCTGGAGGGATTAGAGCTAACGCCCAACTATCGGTTTGTGTGCCCACAGTTGGCAAGTACAGCTAAAATAGCGGAAGTGCGCCAGAAGCACAACGGTATCTACAAGGCACTGCGTTCTGAAAGTCTAAATCCAGAACCACTGAAGTATCCAAGAGCGACAAAGTATCAGAAGGTGCACTTCTGCGGTAAAGTCCCGATGAAGCTGGCAAAGAGGCAGTTTGGCACATAACCGATAGTGTCTGTTAGGTTTTCGTGTTTTTTCTCCGTCCAGTTTCTGCGTTCCTGTTAGTTCGTTCGTCCGGTGCGATGGGAGCAGCCATACTCTTTGGCAGGTTTTGGTTTTGTGGGTTGGTTCGTGCGACCTGGCAATGTGTATGGATGATTGCGGTTGGGCTTTAAGTGCTCACGTCAACTAGTTCGTTGGCTTTATAGAGATTAGTTAAGAACTTACACTTAATTCTGAACTGACTTCTTTTTTTGATTTTAGGTTTAGTTGAGATGTTCTCCAGTTTGATTCCAGGATCGTAATAAATGTTGCCCTCTGACATTTGTTTAAGAAACAGTTGAAAATCTGTACCTGTCCCCAGAATTACATTATTTCCATACTTGTACTTCCGATTTCCTTTTGTGTCAGACAATGAAGGAACATAGCAAGCTTTATCATGTTTTCTGTTCCAATGGAGGAGCAAAGAAGCAAAACTCCATGAAGCTGCCTCATTGTTGTGAGTATCAACAAGAGCAATTCGACCGTTTGAGTTTCTGATCTTACCACTGGCAGAGTCAAATCCGACTATCTTTAATTCTAAGTTGGTTGTTCCGTGACGTTGATCAGTTTTGTGAATTCCTCCAAAATTCATTCTATCAGGTCTGCCGAGTTTGTCTGGATAACCATAAGTCCTAACGAAAAACTCTGTTCCCTTAGTTTTATATAATCCGTCAGTTGGTTCAGGAGTCATTAATGTTATAACAGAAGAGGAAATGTTCTCAAGCTTCTTTACTCCGAATTGTTTGATTTCCCAGCCTAAAAAGTCCGGCTCAGAATATCCATTTGGAGTTATCCCTAGCTCAGCTTCCAAAGTATATCCACCGCAATTTGAAGATTTACATGGGAGAATATTCTTATTACTATCCAGCCTTTTTGAGTCAATCCAACCCATGTTATGAATTCTATTCAATTCACTCAAAAGGACAGAACGGTTATTAGCTATTCTTGGTAGTTCTATGACCGAAAAAACACCGTAGGTGCCTAATGAAGGCTCATTGTTAAACTCCTTCGATAGGATTGAATTAGGATCAGTTACGTATCCTAACACTTCACCATTCTTCGTGACAGAGAGAAAAAGTAGTCTGTCAGCTAGTCTTTGGGTCATTAGGTTTGAAGGGGCATTCTTGCAACCAGCTAAGAATCCAGAGAATCGTACCTCAGGGTATTTAGGATAAAGAATAAGTTGCGATTTGGGAGCTGGATGGATGTTTCCTTCGTCCGTAAGCCAAGAGACATTTATTGAAGCTTTAAATCTCTCTCTACTCCAATCACCAGCTTTCTCAGTTACAATATTGGAAATGGGCAAGATGTTTAGAACATCAAAGCTGCCACCCAGATAAACTTGATTCTTTGAGTTATCATTTGGAGCAAGACTTTTTACAAATATTTCATCACATCCATTATTGATGAACAGCGATTTGAGATTCTTTAGATTCATTTAGTCTGTCTAGTTCGCTTACAATTTTTTCCCCAACCGCTTGCATTAATGGTCTGACAACTGAATTTCCAAATTGCTTGTAAGCTTGTGTATCCGAAACAGGTATTACAAATTCTTCAGGAAATCCTTGAAGGCTTGCGCATTCTCTTGGGGTTAATCTTCTTGGATTTTGTCCATCCTGTGGTATTAAAATCTCCGAACCATCTTTGTAATATCTAGCACTTAAGGTTCTAGTTATTCC
>JABSPG010000584.1 GCA_013214445.1 Ekhidna sp.
CCCCTTCGAAAGGTCAAAGTTCAGGTCACTAAAGCGACCTAACCTAACAGGTGACACGATTGAAAAGGTAGTAGCCCACCTCATTTGATCCACTCTGCACTATACTCCTGTTGTCTTTTTTCTGTTTTTCTTTAGTCCTCTTTTTCCCAAAAAGTGGACTTTCTCTTTTTGTCTCTCACTCTGCACTCTGCACTCTACACTGCACCACGTTTTAAAGCCTCCAAACGGCCTTTTTGAGCTTCTACTTTAGCATCGTATTCGACAATCGGATATGACTTTTGGCCAAGAGTCCATTCATTAATTCTTAACAGAATAAATCATGGACGAAATATTAGAACGTCTTGATAATCTCCAACGCATGATTGAAAGCCAGGGGATTTACACGAAAGAAGTTTTGAACTTCAATGAGGCTTGCCAGTATCTGGAGCTTTCACAATCTCACTTGTACAAATTGACAAGTGCAGGGAACATTCCACACTACAAGCCCAACGGGAAAAAGCTCTATTTCAAGAGAACAGAGTTAGAAAGCTGGTTGCTTCGCAACCGCAATTCCACTCAGGAAGAAATAGACCGAAGAGCAGCAGATTACCTAATCAAGAAAGGGAGGGTAAAGCTATGATTGAGGTATTAGACATGCTCCTGAAACTATCTCAGGACGTAAAGGCGATCAAGGCTTACCTCCTCAATTCTCATCGTTCCAGATTGGAGCAATTCAATGATGAGTGGATTGATGGACAGGATGTAATGCAAACGCTGCATATCAGCAAACGCACCTTGCAATCCCTTCGGGATAGCGGCACACTTCCTTTTAGCCGAATCAATGGAAAGTTCTATTACAAGGTTTCCGATATGGAAGCTCTGTTGGACTCGAACTACTCACCTTCAAAATCAAAGCATTATGGAGATCAGTAGAGAGGCTATATTGAGTAAGACACACTACGGGCTAAATATTTATGCCTATGTGTTAAGGCAGTACTATCAAGGTGAAACAGTCCTTTCCCTTTCGGGAAGGGTCTGTAAACCTGCCAGGAACCCATTCAATGAGGACAAGCCTACATTGATGGTCAAGATAGTTGACAATGTGGCAAGCCACACAGACGAAGAAGATGCAATCCATGAAGGCAATGTCTTCGACTTTGCTTCATTGCATTTCAAGCTCGAAGGACAAGCCCTTCTCGATAAGATCAATGAAGAGCTGTATTTGAGGATTGGTAAAGAGAGAGGCTTTTATGATCGGGAAGAGTCAAAACCTACGGTTGTTGTTCAGGAGATCAAAAAGCCTACACCGCCAGTATTCAGCTATTTTCAAAAGCCTGTCACCAATATCAAACCCACTCGTCAAGTCTCCTTAATTGAGGTGTACCACCTCATTAAAGTCAATGACTTTGCTACGTGTACAAGCACACTTCGCAACATGAGTGAGGTCAAGGAAGCAAGAAAATACAAGGCTTTCAATTTCGATTACGTGACCTTTTCAGGCACTTTCTCTAAGAGGAATGACGCAAACCTCCAGAAGCATTCTGGTTTGCTTACAATCGATTTTGACCACATTCAGGACATTGCCACACTCAAGGCATCATTGCTCAATGACCATTATTTTGAAACGGAGCTATTGTTTATCTCTCCTTCAGGTGATGGGCTAAAATGGGTGATCCCTGTTGACTTGACTCAGGCAAAACATCAGGACTATTTCAAGGCTGTGGCAAACTACGTTTCCCACGCCTACCAGATTGAAATAGACCAATCGGGCAAGGACATTTCCAGAGCATGTTTTCTACCCCACGATAAAGACATATTCATCAACCCTAAATACATATAGGTTATGGAGCGAAAAACATTCAATCCGCTGGAATGGCTGGATAAGCCAGAGCAGCAAACAAAAGTTAAAGAGCAAACAAATATCGAGACAACTACTTCAATGGAGGAAGTAGAAAGAATCATTCAATACATAGAATCCAACAGCACAGATATTACCTCCGCTTACAGCGATTGGGTAAATATCGGTTTTGCTTTTGCTGATGAGTTTGGTGAGTCAGGCAGAAACCTATTCCACCGAATCAGTCAATTCTATCCTGATTATTCCTCACAAGAATGTGATAAGCAGTTTGACAACTGCTTAAAGGCCAAAGGTCAGGGCGTTTCACTTAAAACGTTCTTTTATCATGCCAAGCAAGCTGGCATTCCTTTAGCTTTACCAAGAGCAGAGTCACAGATCAGGAAGCACACCAATAGCTCAGTAGGTCGACAACCATCCAATGACCAAATAACACAGGTTAAAAACGAACCTGAGCAAATGCCAACCTTTCCTAAATCCCTATTTCCTGAACTTCCTGAGTTTCTGCAAAAGGTGGTGCAGGTCGCCAGTTCTGATGAGGAAAGAGATATACTATTGCTTGGATCACTTGCAGCGATCAGTGCATGTTTACCCAAAGTATCAGGCATCTATGATGGAAAAAGAGTTTACGCCAATCTGTTTCTATTCATTATCGCCCAGGCATCCGCAGGGAAAGGTCGTTTGGTACACTGTAGGCAATTGGTCAATCCTGTTCACAAAGAGTTTCGGGAACAAGCCAAAGCACACAAACAGCACTATGAATTAGAGTTGGCAGAATACAATGCTAATAAAGGGAAAATTGAAGGGATTGAGAAACCAGACAAGCCACCCGAAAAGATGCTCTTTATTCCTGCAAATAACAGTTCTACGGGAGCTTATCAGCTTTTAGGTGATAGTGATGGCAAGGGACTGATATTTGAAACAGAGGGCGACACATTAGCTCATGCCTTCAAGAGTGATTATGGGAATTACAGTGACGGCTTTAGAAAAGCCTTTCACCATGAAACCATTTCCTACTACCGTAGGACTGATCGTGAATATGTAGACATAGAAAGCCCTTGTCTTTCAACCGTTCTTTCTGGAACGCCAAAACAAGTTTCGGCTCTCATTCCCAATGCAGAAAACGGCTTATTCA
>JABSPG010000585.1 GCA_013214445.1 Ekhidna sp.
TTACAAGTAGAGGGAATTGGATGATTATCATCTCGAGAAATCAAAAGCTTTCATTAAGTTGCAATTCGATTGATTCATGCAATGGTGGCTTTAGAAGAAACGGTAAAGAAGTGGGTTTTTTTCTTTTACATACTCGATGTAAACAGGAATGGTATACTGGAGCACTCAGACATTGAACTGATTCTAAAACGTGCCATCGAAACGCGAAAAGGCCTGTTTGACTCTCTTGATGAGCGATATCTAAAATTTGTAGCTCTGAAAAACTTCGATCGCTTGATTATGGAAGCTGGAAAAGGCAAGCAGAGAAGCATTACCTTACTTGAGTGGATTAGAATCATTAAGCAAAACAATGAAAGCAAAAAAAAGTCCTTTTTCATTCGTTGGTTCTCAGCATCTGCTGTCAGATTTATGTTTGACCTGTGCGATCATAATCGAGATGGGTTTATAGATTTTGATGAGTTCGAACTACTCTATAGCATCTTTGGACTCAACAGAAGCAATATCATTAGTGCATTTAAGCAGCTGGATGAAAATAGAGATGGTCGTCTGAGTAAGTCTGAACTCTATGAGGCTATCGGAAACTTCTTTTCTTCAAGCAACGCAACAATTGGTAGTCACCTATTCGGCAAAATCGACAGCATGAATGAAGATTATCTAAACAAGATACTGACCGTATAGTCATATCGCCATAGCTGTAGTTGGAGCACAAATCCAGAGCCGAAAATTTGTAACAGACCCAATCAAAACGAAAAATTAACTAGCCTCAAGAGCTATCTCACTAAACCCGATTCCAGGGCATACACGATCAACTCCGCCGGAGAGCCTAGTTTCAGTTTCTTTAGAATATTCTTCCGATGTGAATTAATCGTGTGAACACTTAAGTGTAGCTTTTCTGCAATTTGAGCGGTGCTTTTTCCTTGGGTTATGAGTTCAATTACCTCAAATTCTCTTTTGGTAATATTGGTTGGCTCGCAATCTTCCTCATCGTTTTCCCTGTTAGTCATCATTTCTAAAACAGTGTTACAAAAGAACCTGCTTCCTTCAGAAACAGCAATCAAGCCATTTGTAATCTCCTCTTCACTGCAGTTTTTTGTTAAGATACCCTTGACACCAGAATCCAAAAGTCTTTGAATAGACTCTCTGTTCTGCGTATTTGAAATGACCAAAAAGGAGGTTCCTTCAATCTTTGCTATCTGTGGGATCAAAACATCCTCTTTCCCGTGCACATCAACTACTGCCAACTCTGGAGCAACTTCTCTTAAAGTGTCTTCTAATTCGTTTTCATGCATTACTTGCCTCACTAAGTGCATACTTGGGATTGCCTGTATCAATGCCGCCATACCTTTTCGAGTCAAAAACTGAAAGTCTGCAAGAATAACTTTGGATTTCAAATTATCTTATTTAGAATAATTCTAAACAAAAATAGATACTAAGTCTCAGTTACCAAAAACAAACGCGAATTGGCAAATTATATCGGGTGATCTCTAGTTAGATTTGCAACAAAATTTTCAAATCATGGAATACAGAATAGAACACGATACCATGGGCGAGGTAAAAGTGCCCGCTGACAAATATTGGGGAGCTCAAACACAACGCTCCCGTGATAATTTCAAGATAGGAGGAGAAAAAAATCAAATGCCACTGGAGATCATTCGTGCATTTGCAATCCTTAAAAAGTCTGCAGCCGAAACCAATGCAGCACTTGGTGTTCTATCCTCAGAAAAATCGGAGCTTATTGGCAAAGTATGTGATGAAATATTAGATGGGAAGTTAGATGATCAATTTCCTCTAGTAGTATGGCAAACAGGTTCGGGGACTCAATCCAATATGAACTCAAACGAGGTAATCGCCAATAGAGCACATGTCCTCAATGGGGGCACACTCAATGACTCTGAAAAGATCATCCATCCAAACGATGATGTAAACAAAAGTCAGAGCTCAAATGATACATTTCCGACAGCTATGCATATCGCAGGATACAAGATGGTTGTAGAAAATACCATTCCTAAAGTGCAAAAACTGCGAGACACGCTACACCAAAAAGCAGAGAAATTTGTGGATGTAGTCAAAATTGGACGAACGCATTTCATGGATGCTACTCCTTTAAGTCTAGGACAAGAGTTTTCTGGCTATGTTTCGCAATTGGATCATGGTCTGAAAGCGCTGAAAAACACACTAGATCACTTATCTGAACTTGCTCTAGGTGGTACCGCTGTTGGAACGGGGCTCAATACGCCAGCCGGTTATGCGGAGCTTGTCGCGGAGAAGATTGCAAAGTATTCGGAGATGCCAATGCGATCTGCAGAAAACAAATTCGAAGCACTTGCAGCTCACGATGCTGTTGTTGAAACGCATGGCGCTTTAAAACAACTTGCTGTAAGCTTGATGAAGATTGGAAACGATGTAAGAATGCTGTGTTCAGGTCCAAGAAGCGGAATAGGCGAGATCATTATACCAGAAAACGAGCCTGGCTCTTCTATTATGCCTGGGAAGGTAAACCCAACACAGTGTGAGGCATTGACAATGGTCTGCGCACAGGTGATAGGCAATGATGTAGCAGTATCCGCTGGAGGTATGACTGGTCACTTTGAGCTTAATGTGTTCAAACCGATGATGGTTTTTAATCTTCTGAATTCCGCAAGACTAATCGGAGATGCATGTGAGTCTTTCAATGATAACTGTGCTATTGGCATTGAGCCAAATCACACGGTGATCAAAGAGAAGCTGGAAAACTCACTGATGCTTGTGACTGCATTGAACACGCACATCGGATACGAGAATGCAGCAAAAATTGCTAAAAAGGCCCACAAAGAAGGAACAACACTTCGCGAGGCAGCCATTGCGCTTGGGCTTGTTACGGATGAGCAATTCACAGAGTGGGTTAAACCAGAGGATATGATAGGCTCGTTAAAAAGTTGATTTATAAGGCATTATTAACAGATTTTTGTACTTTA
>JABSPG010000586.1 GCA_013214445.1 Ekhidna sp.
ATTGACCATTTCTGTTGCCAGGTGGAATATGAGATGTCAAAGGGGCTATCATTTGAAGAGGCCCTGTCTAAGGCATATAAGGAGACAGCACCTAATGGGCTAGAAGAAATTCAAAGGGAAACTATTTTTTTATTCAATTACTCAAAAATCATGTTTATGAAACGACTGACTTATGTATCGGGCTACATATTCTCACTCATGTGGGCGTGTGGAGCATTGTTTAAAGTATTACACTGGCAAGGAGCTGGACTACTGCTTGCTTTTGGTGGATTCGGTGTGGCGTTTATTTTTCTGCCACTCTTATTGATTAACAAGTATCGGAGCTTTGCGCGTGAGGTGCTTTCTGAGCGGATGAAATGGATTTTTGGTATTCTATCCATTGCGCTACTAGTAGCTGCAATCAGTATGAAAATGTTGCATTTGATGGGTGCTGCTCTTTTGTTGATGCTTGGTTTTCTTGTGTTTGGCTTTGGTTTTTTACCATTTCTTTTCTTTAGAATGTACAAGAAGTCTGTTGATGAAAACTGAGATTAGACTAAACTCAGTGAGCATTAACGACTGAAAATTTGGAAGTCATGTTCAAAATAAAAGGGATATACTGGATTGGGTTTGCGTTTACCATTATTTGGTTTGCCGGACTCTTGTTTAAACTACTGCATCTGCAGGGTGCAGGATTGATGATGATCGTAGGATCTGGTGCTTTGCTACTTGTTTTCGTTCCTCTTTACATTGTTCTTCATCGCAAACACTTAGCAAGGTTAGATATTGCCACCAAGGTGAAATGGAGCTTAGGACTATTATCCATGTCCTTACTAGTGGCAGCTATTACCATGCAGATGATGCATCTAATGGGAACGGCACTGGTATGGATCTGGATTTCAACGATCTCTGTTGTTCAAAATGTTGAAAGAATACCAAAGTGAACCCAAAGGTCAAGGGTAGATCACAATAATTAAAATTTAAACTCAATGAAAAGACTAACACATTTAATAGGTTATCTATTTACTGCTACATGGTTAGTAGGACTATTTTTTAAGATGATGCATTTGCCTGGAGCGACAATGTTGCTGTATGCAAGTGGGATAGGTTTTGTTTGTATCTTCATACCCCTTCTGATAGTTTATCGGTATAAGCAAATCACAAAACAAACCTTTAGTGAACGAATGAAGTGGATTATGGGTGTTGTAACTGTAAGTCTATTTTTTGTAGCCTCATGGATGCAGCTATACCATTTAGAAGGTGAGGCATTGGTACTCGCCATCAGCTTCCTGTTTCTTGTAGTGGGATTTTTACCATTTTTTTTCTTTCGACTTTACAAAAAGTCCCTGAATCCTTAAGGACTAATCTATCACTCAAAAGGGCTCCTTCATTAGGGGCCTTTTTTTGTGTTTTGCAGACCATCTGAGAATGAGATTAATCATGTTTGATCATGATCTATTTGCTGTGCGAATCACGCTTTTGTCAAGATATTCGCTTTAAACAAAATCCCAAGAGACATGAATACGCAACCCATATCCGAATTAATGACAAGAGATATTCATCATATTGAGGTGAATGGAAGTGTAATTGAAGCCAGAAACATGATGGATAAGTATGAAATCAACCATTTGCCCGTACTGCAACATGGTGAACTGGTTGGTATACTTAGTAGAAATGACATCAATCAGATCAATTATCTGCTAGATTTTATTGGTCAAAAATTAGACGAGCAAGTCTTATTTAAATCACTATCTATCGAAGAATTGATGACTGAACAAGTTCAGACTTTAGATGCGAATGCTTCAACTTTTGAGGCGATCCAGATCTTCAGTATGTATTCTTTCCAGTGTTTGCCAATTATGGAGAATGGTGAGTTGGTTGGTATCGTGACTTCTAAGGATCTTTTCGCTTCTATGCTTACGACTGCTTAGTGTCGATTGGTTCCTAAGATCACAGCTAAAGGACTATCATGTAGTTTTATGGCATGATAAGTCAAATTGAATTTTCGCTAGAACCATTTAAGAGAGGGTTTCATCTGATCACAGATGAAATTACCTCTCATATAGATATTGGTAGCATCGAAGCAGGCCTTTTGCATGTCTTCATAAAGCACACTTCTGCCAGTCTCACCATCAATGAAAATGCCGACCCTACAGTCAGATTAGATTTTGAAAGTCATTTCAATCGCTTTGTTCCCGAAGATGCCCCCTATTACAAGCATGATTATGAGGGATCGGATGACATGCCTGCACATCTCAAATCGAGTACACTTGGTAGCTCGGTGACTATTCCCATCACTTCGGGCCGACTTAATTTGGGTACTTGGCAAGGGATATATCTTGGAGAACATCGAGATCGTGGAGGCAGCAGGAAATTGGTTGTGACTGTGTATTATTAATTTTGTATACAATGGTCAAGATAGGTTTTCTGGTTTTACTAACGGTGCTACTTCTGAGTTGTAAGAACGAGGAGATTGTGGTGACTGAACCACATTTATTTGTAGGTTCTTGGAAGGTCGATACAGCAGTGAAAGACGGTGGATTAATAGAAGGTTTGGAAGGGCTGCAATTAACTTTCCAGGAAGACTCAAACAGTACGAATAAAGGAACCTACAAAATCAACTCTCCCTATGATTCTATTTGGAAAGAGTTTGGGTCATGGATGTTGAATGAGGATTCAACTAGCGAGGATCGCCGATGGGGTAGTTATGTTATGGTAAGAGATAGCATAAATAAGATGTTTATTTATGTAGATCAGAAGGGTATCAATAATCAAGCTCAACTAACATCGCAGATGCTTATCGGTGTGAGTTTACCTCACACAGTGACTGAGGAAGAATGGCTGAGTTTATGCTCGATAGATACTGTTTACAACGATACCATTTGCGTTTTACCTATTCTAGGCGATTGGCAGTTTTTGCTCTCTAGGGATGAAGTCAAATGAAAGGTCTGAAGGACATTCTGT
>JABSPG010000587.1 GCA_013214445.1 Ekhidna sp.
GCAAACCACATTTTTGGCAAAAAGCGGCACAATAAATGCTGTCCAGAACATTAACTATAATTTCACCCTGACCTATGAATTAAGTTTTCAGGAGCTTGATGAGCAGACTAACCAACTTGTAGGTAAGAGAAAACTGCTCAGCTACACGTACAAGGGGGATTTCAAGTATGTTGATCGACGGCCGGATGATGGCCGCCCTGACAACTAAGCATTCGAGTGACTATAACTTTAGCTTGCAATAAAAAGTATCACCAAGGTTTTTAGCAGGCAAGCTAAGCAAATACCTTTTTTCCTGATATGGTATGCTGAAAGCGCATAATCCGGGAAGTTCATCAAACTATCCTTTCGAGACCAATTGCAGCAACCTTGCCTTCTTTGACAGTTTTTATCTGTCTTCACACAACCTCTTACCTAATCATTCGTAATACTTTGATATTCTATGTATATAGATTTGTTATATATTTGATTTTTCAAAGTGAGATTGTATGATATCAAAGAACCTGACAGCCGCTTCTACCAAACCCATTATACTAGGGATATTGAAGCAGGGAAATAGCTATGGCTACCTCATCATCAAAAAGATCAAGGAGCTTTCTGGTGGGAAAATGGAATATTCTGATGGTATGCTGTATCCTGTACTACATAGGCTAGAGAAGGAGAAATTCATCAAGTCAAATTGGACCATGGACGGAGGTTCCAGACCAAGAAAGTACTATGAGATAACCGAACTCGGGAAGCAGGAACTAGTGCACGAGCAAGCCCAATGGGTGGAAGTTACTTCAGTACTTGAAACACTTTGGGGAAAAACCTCAACCAGTACTTGACCTTATGTTCAATTTAGAAAAATCAATTCAGCGTTGGCTCAAATCCTTCCAAAAGCAGCGGGCTTTTGATGAGGGAACGATTCATGAGATGGAGCTGCACCTTCGTGATCATATGGATGATCTGATTTCCGGTGGACTAACGGAGAAAGAAGCATTTGAAGAAGCAGTGAAATCTTTTGGTAACATACCTCCCGTTGCTGAAGAAGAATACTCAAACATTAAAAGAAACACGACTTTACAGTCACTAATATTTAGGGCGATGTTAAAAAACTACTTTAAAACCACACTTAGGAGCATGATGAAGAATCCGCTTAGCTCCTTTATCAATGTTTTCGGACTTGCAGTAGCTATTGGCGTTTCAATAGTAGTCTATGCTACGCTAGATTTTGACTACAGTATAGATAGGCATCATGTAAACGAGAATGAGATCTACCTCAGTACTTTTTACATTGATCGAGACGGGGATGAGAAGCATTATGGACTAAGTCCCGCTCCGCTTGGCAAAATGCTAGAGGAAGACTACTCTTCGATTTCGGGGATTTGTAGACTAAAAGATGCTAATGCTATCGTGAAAAACGATAATGACGTTTTCAATGAAAGTATTCGGTTGGTAGATCCCACTTTTTTAGAGTTTTTCACCTTTCCCTTGAGACTGGGAGATGCCAACTCTCTAAGTGGGCTAAATAACATCGTAATAAGTGATGACATGGCTAAGAAATACTTTGGTGATTCTGATCCCATTGGAAAGCAGCTACTCATAAAATTTACTGAAAATGCGAGTAAGAGTTTCACAGTTACAGGGGTGGCTGAGGAGTTTCCAAGAACGCGTGCGGTGAGCTTCAATTTTCTTATCAATCTTGAGAATTATAATTACTTCGACCAATCATTCGATTTTACCAATTGGTCAGAATTTGTGGGAGCTACACTTATCAGAGTGCCCGATTCAGAAAATATTTCCGAAATAGCCAATGGGATGAAGAAGTACATTGCGCTGCAAAATGAGAAGGAGAGAGATTGGGCAATAAGCAAAAGCGAACTAATCAAGTTTAAGGACCTCCATTTCAGATCTAGAGATATTCATAAGGATATATCTAGCGATCGTTTTTACGAAGGCAGAATGACATTACCTCTTGTGGGACTATTTCTCATATTCCTTGCCTGCTTCAATTACATCAATATTGCGATCGTTTCCGCAGCGAAGCGACTAAAGGAAATTGGGATACGGAAAGTGATTGGTGCTAATAGATCCAGAGTGATTGCTCAATTTTTGACAGAAAATATCGCGCTGACATTCTTTGCTTTGATCATTGGCGTCATCATGGCATTTACTGTTATGCTTCCATGGTTTAACAATATTTCAAATTGGGGGCTTAGTTTATCAATTTTGGATTACAAGCTCTGGATCTTTCTAGTCGGAATTCTCCTGTTTACAGGTCTAGTTTCTGGTATCTATCCTGCATTTTACATATCCAAATTTCCAGTAGTTACGATTTTCAAAGGCTCCACGAAGTTTGGGAAGAAGAATTTGCTGACCAAAGTATTTCTTGCGGTACAAATCATCTTTTCTTGCATAGGAGTGACCATTGCTGTGATGTATTCTCAAAACAGTGATTACATGAGTGTCAAAAGTTGGGGATATGATCAACATGGGGCCCTCTATCTGTATGTTCCTAACGCTGCTGGATATCGACAGTTAGAGGCTGAATTGATGCAAGACCCTAACATTAGCATGATAGCGGGTTCCAGCCATCATTTGGGTAGTTCAAGAGAAGTACAAATAGTGCGAGATGAGGTACGCCAGTATGAAGTATCCGCATTAGCAGTAGATCATAGGTATTTTGCAACTATGGGTCTTGAAATTATCAAGGGAGAAAGATTCAGTGAAAGCGTAAAAGGAGATCAAAGGGCACTGCTCGTCAATGAGCTTTTTGTAGAGAATCTTGAGGTTGAGAATCCGATAGGACATCAAGTGACCATCGATAGTACCAATTATACCATCAAAGGGGTAGTCAAAAACTTTCATTTCAATAATTTTTACTACGAGAATGAACCGACCATATTTATCAAAGCTCAGCATGAAAACTATAGATACCTGTCTTTGCGAGCGGTAAGC
>JABSPG010000588.1 GCA_013214445.1 Ekhidna sp.
GTGCTTGGACACATTTAACTCACACTTTTTATGACGGCGTCTTTTTCGTCCATACTTCGTTGAAAAGCCTCGCCGACACTGCGGTGTCGTCTGCTTTTTTCGCCTTGTCTGGAGCAAAAAATCTGCTCGGTCAAAAAAGGAACTTAATTATGTCCAAGCACTTAAGTGATCAAATTTGGTTTATGATTCTGATCGAGGAGATTTTTGCTTAATCAAGGCGAGGGTTCCCGACTTTAGAGTATGTCTAAAATTTATCGCGCATTGAAAATCAGAGCTTTATGGTTTTGACGAGACTCCGCCGAGGGCGTTTGGCGGGTCAAACAACCGAGGTGAGGCGAAGTCAAGTTCATAAAGCGTTGTTTTTCAAAAGTTAGAAATTTAGACATACTCTTATGCCCAACGTCCCAGCTGTAACTCCCGTGCAGTTTTTAAGGTTAATAATTGTCAAGATACTCAAAGTTTCTTAACTGCAACACACTAAATTGCTACACATCAAGCTGCATGGGCGTTGACAGCTTGTTGTGTAGCGTTTTGAGATTAAGGTAGTCTAGATTCATCAGCGCCATAAATCCACATTCCTTTTTCTGGATTAACAGCCCCAATATACTTGTACTCCTTTCCTTTAACGGTAATCCCTGAGTTTATTAGGACATCATCTACCGGAGTAAAATCCAAAGTATCTGGTGATTTCAGCACGGAGGATGGTTGTGATTCAAAATTGTTTTCAAGTATGAGCTTTTCAGGCCAAATTGTTGTTTTTGCCTTTTTGTGCATTACGGCCAGATTGTTGACAAAATGCACATCTGCATCAACTACCGGCGTTTCATCTTTGTTTCCATTGAAATAATCAAAACCAATTTTGTCAATTTTATAAAAAGTATTGTTGAAGAACCAAACGTCTGTCCCTGCTTTCACACCCTCCTGGCTATCGTTAAAGCGAAGCCCTTCGTTCACATCAATAGCTATATTGTTGTGTACAAGATATCCAGAGGAAGAATTGTCAACATAGTAACCAACAGCAGTAGAAGTCCAGTCTCCTTTGATAGGCCCTCTGGAGTTGTTCCCAACGTTGTATCTCCAAATAGAATTAGCTGGAGGATTATCACCCGATTGATGATTTACGTAAAAAAGACCTTGATCAACAATTAGTTTGCACGCACCCTCGATGTAATTATATTCCCAAACATTATGTTTAGAGTATTGATTGATCCACCGCGCATTTCCCCCTTCAATTGCTGCGCCACCTAAATTTCTGAATGTACAGAAACGTACAGTGTTGCTATCGCCCCATGAGAACAAGGCAGCACTTCTTTTCGCCATCCAGTTCATGTTCTCAAACAGACAGTTTTCAATCAATGCGTTATTACCTCTGATAGTCATACCGCTCCACCAACTTTTATAAAATCGACAATCCTGAGCTAAGAAATGGTTTCCCGTAATGTACACACCGGCAGTTCCATTTTCCGGATCGCCCCAACAAGACTTAAGGCTTTGTCCTTTTTTATTTTCCGGTTTGTCATTTTTATTATGCTGAAAAGGAGAAATATGCTCGAAAGCACAATGCTGAAATGAGACATTGTGACCCTCAACCTTCGCTGAAGCAGCAACAAAATGGATATTTTTGAGTGTTACATGGTTACTGATAATAGTTGCACCATACAGGCGGACTCGAAATTCAAAATTATTAGTCTGTTCAGGTTTCGGGATTAGAACAACTTCTTTTCCATCAGACCACCATTCACCGGACATATCAAGAGCAGATTTAGCTCCAATGATGTATCCAACACCATTTTTGATGCCATAATGACCTAGGTAGCCAGATGATGCTTCACTAGTATCAACAATTATAGAATCAGATTCATCTAATTTCAAGACTGGAGCACTTATAGAATACCAGCTTGATAATTTACCTGGGTGATAGGCTGGGAATCTGCCATGTAGCCCAATATAGTAACCGTCATATAAATCCGTAATTAGCTTTTTTTCTTCTTGTTGCAGGCTAATTTTACCGGACGAAGCTATGTAGCTAAAAAGCCAATCCTGATTACTTGTCATTGGGTACGTTTTATTTGGGAACCGAGCAGGATGGAAATAGTCATCTCCCTGAAAGACTTCATAAACAGTCTTTTTTATGGGCGTTGAGAGTCCTTCTTGTCCATTAATTTTGGTTGCTTTTAAGTTCCCCATCTTTTCACAACCATTTATAATTACTTTCCCTCTTCCAATAATTGTGATGCTATCTTGTTTTATTAAAAGCTCTTCACGATATATTCCTTCACTTACAACACAGACGTCACCTTTGTTCATTTTTTCAAGTGCCGATGAAATGGTTTTATTTTCTTTATTAGGACCTACAAAATGATACTCAAATCTATTTGTAGATTGTGTAAATCCACTCTTAATCATTATTAAAAGGAACATTATTGATGTAAATATCTTTCTACTCATTTCAAAACTAAGTTTTAGGTATCAATGTGTTTAATGCTACACAACGGTCCGGCTAGCCGCAGTACGTAGCGCAGCGGAGTATTGTCGGCTAGCCATTGTTGTAGGTCGTTTCTAATTGACCAATTTCAAATTTCTTTTTCGCTCTTGATTCAAAAATGCTTTTGATTCAAATTCAATGTATGAATTAGTTTCATTTTTAGCTCCTTTTATTTTAATCAAGGCTGTCAAGTATCTTGATGTGTACCCCAATGTTCAACAACTTATGACATAGAATAAGGTCCAGTTGGGTAATGTTGACAAGGTAATGAAGGGTCAAGAGCGGAATGATCTCTGGCCCAATTATAATACTCGAAATAGCCGTTTAGTCCTCTGTCTAAATCTAGGCCATTCTCGAAGTCGTGTAGGTAAATATACTCGTATTTAACGGTTCTCCAGAGTCGCTCGATAAAGGCATTATCCGTCGCCCTTCCCTTACCATCCATACT
>JABSPG010000589.1 GCA_013214445.1 Ekhidna sp.
CAAGCAAAAAGAAATTCGAGTGGCAGCATCAGTACTAAAAGAGATTCCTATAAATGTCTTGAAGAATGCGCCGGTAAAATCCCAACTAAAATATTACGAATTGCTCTCCAACCTTCGAGAAGCAGAGGGCTCTTTCAAGTCGGCTTTGAAAGCTATGCAGAAGTTTATTGTGATCAAGGACTCAATTAATGATGTGCTAAGCAATCAGACGTTAGAGCGTGAGCGCAATAGGTTATACTACAAGTCAAAAGAGGCAGAACAAAAGCTACAAAATGAATTAGAAAAAGAACAGATCATAGCTCAAGCAGAGAAGGAGCGGTCGAGTATAATGATGGTTTCCATGGCATTCTTATTTACGACCATTTTAGGTTTCACCTATTACATATCCTCGAGAAAAAGAAGTTCGCTGAAAAAAGACATTGAAGTGAGGAAGATTATGATGAAGGAACTGCAACATCGGATAAAGAATCATCTTCAGTTTGTCAACAACATCCTATTCATGGAGAAGTCGCTGAAGCGAGGCGATACTGATTTCATTGAACGCACCTCAGGTAAGATTTCTACCATTACTAAGATCTACGACCAGTTATTACTTGGAGAAAGTAGCGATCTCATTCCTATTCAGCCTTATCTGATGGAATTAGTAGATGATTTGCTATCACTTGAGAGCGAGAAGCCACAATTAGAGGTTGAGATACTAGATCTTGAATTGCCGAGTGATACGGTATTGGCATTGGGACTCATCAGTAATGAGGTCATCACCAATAGTCTAAAATATGCTTTTGATTCGAGCAGCAACAATGAGGCAACCATTAAAATCCGTCTTCAAAGGAAAAACAAAAGTTTGCTATTTGAGATATCTGATAATGGGAGAGGTTTTACACTCGTCAAAGCTCAACGCTCTTCTGGTCTTTATCTCATTGAAGTACTTGCCGAACAAGTAAATGCAAAGTACACCTTAGATGCTGAAAATGGGGTAAAACATGCCTTTGAGTTTAGTGCTTGACAGCAGGCAGCCGTATAGTAAAATTGCTGAGATCGTTTTCCCTTCTGTATTCCAAGTATCCTCCATGGGCTTTCACTATTTTCCGCGATAAAGCAAGGCCAATACCAGAACCATCAAGTTTGGTTGTAAAAAAGGGTATGAATATTTGAGAAACTTGCGCTATTTCCACTCCGGGACCATTATCTCTTACTGTGAGGTGAATTTCATCTTTCACTTGCTCCAACACTAACTCGATATGACCATTTTCAATATTAGTAAGTGCTTCCTTAGCGTTCTTTATCAGGTTGATTAGTACTTGCCTGATTAGGGCTGGATCAACTTTCAATTCAGCTTCCAAGCGGTTGGTTATAGTCAGGTTCATAGCTCCTCTGACATCTACCAGTTCTTCTATTCCTGATAGCAGACCTTGCGAGGATATCGTCTCTAATCGTGTTTGGATGGGCTTGCTAATTTCCTTGTAAGCGTTTACAAATCTTAGAATTCCGGATGTCCTTTCTTCAATGGCCTCCAGGCTTATGGCCACTTTACTTTGATCCTTTTCAGGTAGATCGATCAGTTGATGGCCTTTTATGAGTTTTTTATTAACCACTTGGATCAACGATAAAATCGGGTTGGCAGAATTCATGATCTCATGTGTCATCACCCGCATCAACCGCTGAAAACTTTCGAGCTCCTTGGTGTCGAGAGAATTACGAATGTCTGTTAATGAGACCAACGTATGATTTACCTGTTTCAATTTGAATGGCTCTGTCCGTACTAGCAGCTTTTGTCCCCCTTCATGATCGACCCAACCAGAAGAGTGGGGTTGAGGCTGTGTCAAAACCTCGTAAATTTTTGGATGGCTTTCAAGGAGTTTATCAACAGAGATCAATGCTGGAATATTTAGTAGATCCTTGAATGACTTGTTTGAGAAAACAATCGATCCGTCATCCTGGTAGCATGCGATCCCAACGGATACATGGCCTAATACTGTTTCAAGAAGCTTGTATTCTGCACGGTTGTTGGACTGCAGCTTCTCCATTTCTTCTGTGATCATTTCGTAAGCAAGTCCCAGTTCCTTTGATATTTGCTTATGATAGACTCTATTGAAGTCTTGATACTTGATGGACTCTAAAAACCTGATCCAACTTCTCTGTTGTCGATCCAAATACCATATAAGTTCTGATATCGAAATCAAACTAAACAGGGCGAGCATGAGAGGTGTGATAATCAAATCAGTCTCAGCGTATGCATAGGTGGTGCCGAGAATGAGAGCGACCAGTACTAGCACACGAAGAATAATGAATAGTAGTCCTTTTCTAAATGCCATACTTCTTCATTTTCCGGTACAGCGTATTTCTTCCAATACCTAATTCAGAAGCAGCTCTACTAATGTTGCCGGCATGTCTCTCTATGATTTCTTCAATCTTTCTTTTCTCCACTTCATAGAGGTTGTCTTCGTTCTGTTTGGTACCGGACGAGGGTAAAGAAGAATCGCCACTTTCCATGATCACCATACGCTCCAAACTATTTTTTAGCTCTCGTACATTTCCAGGCCATTCATAGTCAATAAGGTTCATCAATTGTGATTTTGACAAGTTCAAGCTTCGCTCATACTTCGAATTAAATTGAGTCAGAAAATGGTTGACTAAATCTTTGATATCTTCTTTTCTATGACGCAATGGAGGTATTTCAATGTGCACGGTATTGACTCTGAACAGAAGATCTTGCCGAAAATGCAAAGGATCATTAAGGTCATTAATGGCCTTGTGCGAGGTAGAAATTAGTCGAATATCAATCGCTCTGGGCTGATGTTCACCTACGCGATTGATTGTTCTGTTTTCCAAGGCTGCAAGTAATTTCGATTGCAAATGGAGGGGCAATCCACCAATTTCATCCATCAGGAGGGTTCCCAAATTGGCAGTCTCCATAAGACCTACTTTGTTTT
>JABSPG010000059.1 GCA_013214445.1 Ekhidna sp.
ACCCATTACCTCTTCTGCTTTGTATTCCGTGATTCGCTCAAATCCAGCATTCACAAATTGGATGGAGCCATGCTGATCAGTAATTACAACCGCGTTATCTGTTTTAGAAGCCACCAATGATAAGTTCTGGCTTTCTTCAAGTGCTTTTTGAAGCTCTTTCTCCGCCTTCATCAATCGCTCCGTATTCTCCAGCTGCTCATCAATCATCTGACGCATTTGCTCTTCCGCCTCTGCCGTCTCTTTCTCAAGCTTCTTACGCTCTGTCATATCTACAACATATGTGATTTTACGCGGCTTCCCATCCTGACCCATAATTCGCGCACTGTCAGCAAGAATATGTAGCTCTTTACCATTCTTGTGTACCACGTGGAATTCACCTCTGGTTTCATCCTGTCCTGCGATGAACATGTCATGTTTCTTCTTCCACCAATCTACGTCCTGATCTCGTACAACCATGGTGAATGATTTGCCAACTAACTCTTCACGCGTATACCCATATATTTCACAGTAGCTATCATTGATCTGATCAAAGGTGTAATCGGGAGCTGTCACACAAATACCAATTGGAGCATTGTTGATCATAACGTCTAATTCCCCCTGCTTCTTCTTAGATACCTCCAAGGCGACATTAAGCTGCTTCTCAGCTATAATCAGCTTCTCGGTATTTTCCAACTGCTCGTCGATCATCTGACGCATCTGCACCTCTGCCTCCTGCGTCTCTTTCTCGAGTTTTTTACGCTCGGTCATGTCAACTACATAGGTAATCTTTCTTGGCCTTCCATCATGCCCCATGATACGAGCACTATCTGCAAGAATGTGAAGTTCTTTTCCATTTTTATGAAGTACGTTGAACTCACCTCGAGTCTCATCCTGACCGGCAATAAACATATCATGCTTTTTCTTCCACCAATCAACATCTTGAGGTCTTACCACCTTGGTAAATGATTCTCCTATTAGTTCTTCCCTGCTGTAGCCATAAATCTCACAATAACTATCATTTATCTGATCAAAGGTGTAGTCTGGAGCGGTCACACATATTCCAATTGGAGCATTGTTAATCATTACGTCAAGCTCACCTTGCTTCTTATTGGATATCTCCAGCGCAAGACTGAGTTCTTTTTCTGCCTTGATCAACTTCTCGGTATTCTCCAGCTGCTCATCAATCATCTTACGCATTTGAACTTCCGCCTCCTGAGTCTCTTGCTCAAGTTTCTTACGCTCAGTCATGTCCACCACATAAGTGATCTTACGAGGCTGACCATCTTGTCCAATGATACGGGCACTATCTGCTAGGATGTGTAGCTTTTTACCATTTTTGTGAACAACCTTAAATTCTCCGCGTGTTTCGTCCTGTCCCGCGATGAACATGTCATGCTTTTTCTTCCACCAATCGACCTTGTTTGGTTCGACCACCATTGTAAAGGATTTACCAATGAGTTCCTCTCTGGTATAGCCATATATTTCGCAGTAACTGTCATTGATCTGATCAAATGTATAATCTGGAGCAGTTACACAAATTCCAATTGGAGCATTGTTGATCATTACATCGAGTTCACCCTGCTTCTTGTTAGATATCTCAAGGGCACGATTGAGATCCTTTTCTGCCTTCATGAGCTTTTCTGCGTTTAGCAACTGCTCATCCATTAGCGTTCTTAATTGTCTTTCGGATTCCTGCGTCTCCTGTTCCAATCGCTTACGCTCCGTCAAATCCACCACGTAGGTGATTTTGCGTGGACGTCCATCCTTTCCGATTACTCTGGCTGAATCCGCCAGAATGTGAAGTTCCTTACCATGCTTATCTAATACATTGAACTCACCTCTGGTCTCATCTTGACCGGCGATAAATTGACTATGCTTACGGTTCCAGAAAGGAATATCTTCTGGCTTCACCACTTTGGTAAATGACTGACCTACCAGCTCTTCTTTTCTGTAGCCATAGATCTGAGTATATGTTTCATTGACTTGCTCGAAATTACCCTCAGGAGTAGTGACGCAAATACCAATAGGTGCATTGCCAATCATGATATCCATTTCATGACTTCTCTGCTGAATCTGCTCCTTTGCAAAATCTAACTCACTGGTGAGATTTTTCATTTCAATCTCATAATCGCCTTGCTCTTTTTGTAGGTTTTGAACCTTTTCCTCCGCAAGTGCTAGCATTGCTAAGCCTGTGTTGCTGAGACAAATCAGTGCAAATCATCATAAACTGCTCTGTATTTCCCGTCTCATCAAAATTTGGTGACAGTGAAATGGATAGTTTGAGCTCATCATTTCTCATACCCGTCAGGGTAATTTCACTTTTCAGGTGTCCACCAGAACTCAAAGCTCGTTTTAATTCACCATGAAAATCACCTGTTGTAGATTGTACTCTATTGAAAAGCATCTCGATTCGCTTACCTTCCAACATTTGGCCTCCAACGCCTAACATCTGGCTCATTTGACCATTGGCCCATTGTATTTCACCGTAACTATTGGCTATCAATACGCCGTTGATTGTGTTATTGGCGACAATCGTGAAGTTTTGAAGCTGCTTTTGAGCTTCTTTCAACTGAGTCAGATCGCTTTGAATGTAAATGTACTTTTCGATATTTCCCTGATCTCCCAGTATTGGCGTAACGCTTTGGGATGCCCAGTACATATCTCCATTTTTAGTACTGTACTGCATCTCACAGTTGAAAGGTCTTCCGCTACTCAAGCCTTGTTGCAAGGTTCTGATTTGCTCTGGAGTGGTTTCCGAACCATGAAGAAGTGCTTCTGCTCTCCTTCCTACTGACTCAGAATTTCGATACCCTGTAATCCTTTCAAAACCATTATTCACGTATTCTACAGACCCACTTGCATCTGTGATAATTACTGCATTATCTGTTTTCGAGGCAACTAGGGAAAGGTTTTGGCTATCCTCCAGGGCTTGCTGCAATTCTCTTTCTCTTTGCATTAGTTCTTCTAATGAACCATGCTCTCCTTTTATCTCATCTATCTGATTCTGTAACTCTGATATCTCAGTTTCATAACGCTTGAAGTCTGTGACATCCATGATGTAGTTTACACGCTTGACCTGATTTTCTGCATTGGTCATTCGAGAGTTTGACACTTTCAGTGTTCGCTCTACTCCATCTTTTGTCGTAATCGTGATCTCTTTAGATGAGATGTCTCTTCCACCAATAAATCTTTGATGCTCATCCTTGAGTTCTTGCACTTCATTGCGCTTAGCGACTTTAGTAAAGATCTTTTCAATAAGGTCTTCTTTACTAAAACCATAGATCCGACAAAACTCCTTGTTGACGTATTCGTAATAGCCTTTCGCATTGATGATACTGATGCCAATAGGTGCTTTATCGAACGCTTTGTCATCAAAAGATTCTTGTGTTATCTCAGAACCATTCTCGAGCTTAATCTTCAATTCGTCTAGCTCTCTATCAAGCTGCGATTTATCCTCAGTGAGCTCTAACAAGCGATCTTCAGCTTGCTTCAACTCATTTTTAAGCGACTGATTTTCAGTAATATCAGTAAATATTACCAAATACTTTTCTACTTCGAAAGAAGACGAAAATATTGGAGAGAATGAATAGGAAAAGCATTTCTGAGACCCTCTTTGATCGAGACAGATCTCATTTTCTCGGCTTGGCTTTTCTTTACCAAGTATGTTCTTCAACAGGCCGCTACTTCCAGATGTCTTAAATAGATCATCAAGCGATAGGTCATTTAACTGGTCAATGTCCTTATTGAAATATCTTGCAAATCTTTCGTTAGCCCAGGTGATATTGCCATCAAGGTCTATTGAAACGACAGCATTTGTCACCTTACTTGCTATGTTCGATAGGTTCTCTAGCTTCTCTTCAGCCTCTTTGATGGCCGTCAGATCTGTTTCTATCAGTAAGTACTTCTCCACATCTCCCTCATTGTCTAGCATAGGGATACCTCGCATAGCACTCATATAGTCCTCTCCACGCTTGTTCTTAAATGAAAGCTCATACTTGAATGCCTTACCGGATTTCATACTCTTAACTATTTTGTTAAAAGTGACGGTATCGGTACGACTGCTTCGAAGTTTATGATAGGCGAAGCTGTCCTTTAAGTGTTCAACTGAATACCCAGTAAGCGCCTCAAACTTGTGGTTTGCCCACTGCAGGTTACCAAACGCATCAACGATCGATACTGCATTGTCAGTTTTATCAGCCAAAATACTTAGCGTATCTAGTTCGCCTCTAAGCGATTCAAGCTCTCGCATCGCATTTGCTAATTTCTCCTCTTTGGACCTCAGCAAGCTTGCCTGACGCTCCTGATCCAGCATTAGGCTATCTAGCTGATCTTTGCTTCTATTGTAGTTTTCTACAATGTTCCGTTCAGTGGTAATATCCTTTCCTATCAAAAGGAACTCATCCTGCTCTGCTCCCACTTGTGGTGTAATATTCAGTGAATATACCTGACTCCCAGTGCCATTCTTGGCATTTACCTCTGTAGTATACTCTCGTCTAGAACTAAAGGCTTCACGAATTCGACTGATTTGTCCTGAATCAACACCCTTTGTTTTTAGGTAAGCAGTGATGTCTTTCTTATTGTCGACCTTACCAAATTCTGTTTCAAACTGCTGATTATTCCAAACCAGCTCGCCACTTCCACTAAGAACAACGGCAAAATTGTCTGTCTTCTCTGCTACAACAGACAGCTCAGATAGCTTTTCTTGCTGCTTTTTGAGTTGATCAATGTCTTTTTCAACAACAATGTATCGCTCCAGGGCCTGATCATTTCCGTAAATTGGGCTTACAGTCATCATAACCCAATGAAGGTTGCCATGCTTATCTTGTTTCAATAATTCATGTTGCTTAACCACTCCATTGAATTGAGCTTTATTTTCACTAAATCCATTATACTGATTGATGAAGTCTTTGTAGAAGTTATCTACAGGTTGATCCACCATCTCCTTTGCTGAATAACCAGATAGCTGCTCGTACCTTTGATTAACCCACTCTATTTTATTAGATGAGTCAATGATCATGATGGCGTCCGATACCTGATCTGTAATGAACGAAAGGTCCCTCAAATGATTTCGCGTTTCCTTAATTCCTGTAAGATATCTAATGACACCTTTGATAGAAACGCTTCCATTTTCTGTGTGTCTGTAAGCATCTAAATAGGCCCAGGAAAACTTCCCATCCTTGCCTTTAATCTTCCATTTTCCAGAAATGCTCTTCTTCGCACCCTGCTTCAGTTGATTAAACTCACTCTGAAAAGATGACTTGCTTTCCGGGTGTAAGTGCTTGGCGATAGAATTATTTCCATTAGACAATTGCGTCTGTGTATTGCCTAGAATACTCGCTGCAGCATCCGAATAGGAAAAATGATTCTCAGCAATATTGTAAATCCAAGTGGCATTTGAAGGAGACTGAGTAGTTACAAAGTTTCCATTGCTTTGTAATTGTATGTTACGATCTTTCAGATCTTTATTTTCATCCTCCAGATCTTTGGCGCTCATTTCAGCCTTTCTCAGCTGTGCCTTCATTTCGGAAATCTCCGTATTTCTGTCTGAGATAAAAGTCTCCAAGCGCTGATTCTTATCTACTAAATCTCTGTTCTGATCAGAGACGAACTCCATCTTCTTTTTGCTGTCTTCGAGCCTTTCGGTCAGGTTATCGACAGACATATTTTTGGACTCTAATCTATTTTGAAGGAAAGATCGCTCCTGTTGCAATACTCTCGACTGCATCTGGAACTCTGACACCTCTTTGTTGAGCAAATCGATCTGCTCATTATTACTGGACAACTTAGACTCATACTCGCCAACCTGCACTTCCTTCTTTGTAAGGGATCTTCGTAAATGATCGCACTCTGTATCCAAAGATGCAACATTGGCTTTCAATTCAGCATTAGCTTCCTGCGCTTCATTTGATGACTTAATCTCCGCTGTAAGCGCACTAAGTTTTTCATTCTTCTCACTTAATATGGATTGGATTTTAACTACCTCTTGCTTCAAACTCTGGTACTCAGTCTCAGCCTTATGCGTGTTTTGAGCAAGCTCCTTAAGTGAGCTATTTCGTTTCTCTAGATCTATGGATAAGCTATGGTACTGCTTTTCCTTTTCACTCAATTTGGTATTGAGTGCTGTCTTTTCCTGGTTTACCTGATTTAAGGATAGCTCTAACTGATTCTTTTCTTTATCAAGGCGGTGTAAGACACCTTGATTGTTTTTCAATTGGTTTCTCTGATCGGCAATAAGCTGATTCTTATGCTTTAGATCATCAGACATAGACTGTATTTTGCCCTTCAGACCTTGAAATGAGCTAGTTAGCTTTGTCCATCTCAGTTTGTCCCGCAAAACAACTTCCTGTAGAGGAAACAATACATACAGTATCAAATATGCTAGTGAGAAAAGTAGGATTGCTACAGCTGCCGTACTGAAAGCACCATAGTATCTCAACTGTGAGGCCTGAGTCGAGTTGGCAGCTGCCTTGATGTTCTCAATGGCAAGCATGGAGGAAAGAAAGGCAGACTCCATTTTGGCCATTGACTCTGGAGTAGCTCCATCTCGGCTGATCTTATTGATGGCAGCATTGAACTGATCTATCTCAGAAGATAGATTTGAACTATACTGACCTCCATATTTCAGTGCAACTGGGCTCAGAGTAATATTATTAGTAATAGCAGAATCACTGTTTTTGTAAGAGTCAAGAATGTTCTTTCTGGATGAAAGCGCGCTTTCTTGTTCTTTTAGTAGTGAAATGCTTTGCTGTGTTTCAAGAATAAGTGTACTTGATTGACGATTCAGCAACAGAATGCCTGCAATGCAAAATAGCATCAGTATTGCAGGTAAGATGATTTTTAGTTTCGATTCCATTGTTCTTTCTTTTAGATTCTAATTCCTAATACCATGATGTCATCATTGGAATGACCTTCAGAGCCTTTCCACTCTTTCATTTCATTATCCAAAATCTCCATTTGCTGACTCATAGGTTGTGTTCGGAAACTTTCGATTAATTCTCTAAATCTCCTTCCTGAGAATTTCTTGTTGTTTGATTCATTGAGTTGATCTTTGTATCCATCAGAGGATAGATAGATCTCAGATACTTTGTGAGCATCCAAAGTCAGTGCCGTGAAATCATCCATTTCGGATTGACTCCCTATGCATACTTTATTTCCTTTAAAGCTCTTCATCTCACCCTCTTCGAAATAGATGATCTCACTGTTTGCTGCAAAGAGGTGAATCTGCTGGTTTATCTCGTCTAAAATGACAAGTGAGCCATCCATGCCATCGTCTTCTAGCCTTGCTTTCTTTGCGGAAAGGTGAGAATTAACTTTACTGTTCAATTTCTTAAGCATCACATTGCCGTCGGGATTGGTGGTGTTTTCAACAATGTTTTCAAGAGTAGTAAATCCAAGGATGCTGAGCAGCGCCCCAGGGACTCCATGCCCAGTGCAATCAAATGCTCCCAAGATGGTATAGCCATCGATCGGCTTATAGAAATAGAAATCTCCACTAACTATGTCCTGAGCTTTGTAGTAAATGAAAGAGTCAGAAAAGCTTTCGTTTAGTGTTGAAGCATCAGGCAGTATTGCTCGCTGTATCGTAAGCGCATAGTCTATGCTATCGTATATTTTACTGTTAGCCTGTTTTAGTTCACTTGTACGTTCCTCTACTCGATCCTCAAGGTTAATGGAAGCATCAAAGAGTTCTTGAATCAGGCTTTCCTTCTCATTTCGTAAACTATAAACCTCTAGTGCTTTTTCAATCGTGAGTTTTACCTCTCTGGCATCCCAAGGCTTGGTGATATAACTGTAGATCCCACATTTGTTGATAGCATTGGTGATATCATCAATATCTGAGAAACCAGTTATTATCATACTGATTGCCTCTGGATAATCTGGCTTGATTTGCTCCAGAAACTGTGTTCCTGTCATTCCAGGCATCTTTTGATCCGTTACTACCAAATGAATCTTGTTCTCTTTCAGTATTTCTATCGCATCATAAGCGCTCTCTGCAGTGAGAACATTGTAGTACCTTCTAAAGGAAGATTTAAACACTCTTAAATTATGAGGTTCATCATCCACGTATAGAATGTTGTACTGCTTCTTCGTTGGACGAGCAGTAGGCTCCATATCATGCTTGTGCGTTGATGCGATCGCTTCCATATTCAAATTCGTTTTCTGTTGTTTTTGGTAGTATAATTCTGAACTCAGTACCTACTCCAAGTTTTGTATCTAATTCAATTCTGCCACCATGCTTTTCAATAATTCCAAAGCTGATGGACATTCCTAGGCCTGTACCTACACCTACCGGTTTAGTAGTGTAGAAAGGCTCAAAAATTCTATTTCTGGTCTCCTCGCTCATCCCTATTCCATTGTCCTTGATCATGATAGTCAACTCTGTATCATTGCTGTAGGTAGCAACTTCAATTTCAGGATTGGGATGATCGTCTTTGAAGGCCTGAATGGAATTATTAATCATGTTCATGAAAACCTGATTCAATTGACCTGGATAGCATTGAATACGTTCTAAGTGCGGATCGAACGTGCGGGTAAGCTCCACATTGTTTTTAAGCTTGTTGTTAAGAAGCGTAATTGTAGCATCCAGACACTCATTGATATCCGCTTCTTTTTGATCTTCCTCATCCAGTCTTGAGAAGACCCTCAGACCTTTGACAATTTCAATGGTTCGGATTGCACCTTCCTTGATGTCGACGAGCATATCTTTCAGGTCCTCACGAAGCAGGTCGTATTCCAACTCGTCCTTCAGTTCATTGATTTCCTTCAGCTTATCAGGTGCCAAAGTGCCTTCCACCTCATGATACTTTGCAAGAATGACTTCTAAATCCGACAAGCTAGTCTTTAATGACTCAATCCCATTAAATATGAAGTTTATGGGATTGTTGATTTCATGAGCTATACCTGCTGTTAACTGTCCTAGAGAAGCCATCTTCTCGCTGTGAACCAATTGTCCCTGCGTATCTTGTAGCGCTTTGATGGTCTGATTTAGTACTCCTTTGCTTTCTTGCTCCTTTTCAAGCACCGTTCGTAGCTTGCTCTCCGCAAGCATCAACTGTTCATTCGTTTCCAGTTGCTTGTCAATGATTTGCTTCAGCTCTTTCTCCGCAAACTGCGCACGTTCCAATGACTCTTTAAGCTGTTCTTCATTCGATCGAATTTCTGAAATATCCATCTGTACCAGAACCACTCCTTTGATCTCTTTTTCAGTACCTCGTTGGAAAGAAAAATGAGAGTTAGTCCATATAAGTTTTCCATTTCCAGTCTTGATCTCTACTTCTAAGTCTTGCTCATCTTTCCTAAGATCGGCCAATATTTGCTCAACTGTAAGGCCATTTCGTAGATTAAGAAACTCACTTACCATTTCCCCCTTCAAGGAATTACTCGAGAAAGCATAGAGACGCTCAGCTGCCATGTTGCACCAAGTGATCTTTCCAGACTGATCAAGAAGCAATACTGGAGTATCCATATATGCAGCGGTATTCAGAAAATCAATATTCACAGACTTGAGGCGTTCCATGGCACTTTTTGAATACACTTTCAGCTTTCGAATGGTAGTGATATTTGCCTTATTGAACTTCTGAAGTCGTCTAACCTCTTTATTCAGGTGTGTGATGTCTCCCCTAAGCTGAGTCTCGGTTGTCTTATATCTTTTCCTAGTACTATTGGAGTGCAATACTGCAAACCAAATAATCGCAAAAGAGAAAAGCAGTGACATTGTTAGTGCCCTTACATCCTGAAGAAGTAGGTAAATAAGCGCCGACTGTATCAGTAAGCCTAACGCTGTATAGTAGGGTAAAAATCTAATGTTAGACTTCATTTATTCTTCAATTTTCGTTTCCACTTTTATATCTAGTCCTAGCATGTCTATATAGTCTTCGATGATTTCCTGCATATCCTCATCATCCTCATCACAATACCATCTGATGTCTACATTACTTCCTATTGCATCTAGCTTGGCAATAAACTTGAACAGATTGAAGAGCACCTTGGAGGAGCTCGTATTGAAGTGTATTAGATTAATTCTTACTTTGAGGTTGTCCTTCTTAGTTTCAATTAATTCCTCAAAGAGTTTAAAAACAGGTTCGTAAAACTTAGTCGTATTTTCCGGTATAGAAATACCAGATATCGAAAAGCTATTCTCGTATGGATCAAAAGATATTTCAGGTGTAGTGCGGGTTCCTTTGATTTTGAAATTTGAGACAAGACTAGTCATTGAGTAACGCTTAAAGTTTTAAACTATACTCGAAACTCTTGAATGATTTCTGCTAAGAGAATAAGCGATACCCCTAAAAGATTCTTAATTTACATAGAATACATGCTGTGAGAGCCAATAAGAGCATTACTGGCATGCAGCAATAGAACAAAAGGTGGAACTATCAGCTTATTTAAAAAAAGAAACAAAAGAGCTTCATGAGGAGACTGAGAAATCATTTGCCCATTTCCATCTCTTTTCAGACGACTTTCACATCGATCATTACAAGAAACTGTTAGAGGTACAGTATCAGTGGCATAAAAGCATTGAGTACTTAGTCGATCACGCTAACTGTAAATACCCTTATCACAAAAAATCAAGGCTACTAGAAAAGGATTTGAATTCCCTAGGTCAAAAAGTTTCAATACAACCGCTCCGAGAAGATTTGGACTATCATCATTTGGGGCTTTTATATGTAATGGAAGGTTCTATGTTAGGAGCTTCTATGATGCATCAGTTCTTTGTAAAGAAAAAATTGATAGAGGAAAATGTGCTCAACTACTACAAGTACTGCAGCAACGATGGTGCTAGAACCTGGCCATCCTTTGTGAAGTACCTAAACAAACCTGAATTTCTAGAGCAAAAAGAACAGTTACTTGCAAGTGCTAAATATGCATTTAATCTCATATCTAAGTATGCAGAAAAGTGCAAGAATTAGGGTAACTTACTAGGGTACTACTTACTACACTACTACCATGGGACCTAAAGATGAAGCGCTTCGATCTGCTTTGGAACGATGCGAAAATGAGCCTATTCGTATACCTGGCAACATACAAGATTTTGGATACCTCTTGGTACTTGATGAAAATTTCGAGATCATAGAGGTCAGTGAAAATCTTGATAAGATCATTGAGGACATCCATTCATTAGCCAATCTTCCATTATCAGAATTTATTGATCGAGATTATGTGAAGAAACTAAAAGCCAATCTTCTCGAAGGAGAACTTAATCCGATCCGGCATACGGAAGTTAAAATTCAAACCTCCTCACATAGTGGTGTGTATGATGCCATGATTCATAAAGCTGGCGATAAGATCATTTTAGAACTCGAAGAGAAAGTAAATACCGCAGATGAACAGTTTGTGTACAACATCTATGCACAATTGATGGCGTTTAACAACAAGCTACAAATGACTGAGACGAAAGACGAATTGTATCAACATCTTGTTGAGACATTTCGATCTGTGACGGGTCTAGACAGGGTAAAACTTTACGCTTTCGACGATGAATGGAATGGGGAGATTGTGGCCGAAGAAAAAGAGCCTTTCATGAATTCCTATATGGGGCTTCACTTTCCCAGCAGCGATATTCCCGCACAAGCAAGGGAATTATATAAATCAAATTATCTAAGAATTATCTACGATATTGATGCAAAACCTTCACCTCTAGTTAATCTGATTGAAGGCAAAAAAGAGATAGAAACAGACTTGAGTCATGCTGTCTTACGAAGCGTCTCTCCGATCCATTTGCAATACCTAAAAAACATGGGTGTGCAAGCCTCCATGTCTGTTTCGCTACTACAAAAAGGTGAACTGTGGGGGATGATTGTTGCACATCACAATACGAGCTATAAGCCACCCTATCAGATAAGAATGATCGCCGATCTAATTGGCCAAAATTTTTCTGCATTTCTCACCTCTCATGCTGAGAAAAGTCGCCTAGATCTTGAAAAAGTAATCAGTACCAGTCTTTCTGAAATGGAGAAGGCACTCAGGCAGCCAGGGTCTTTATCTCAGATGTTAAAGGATAACGAAAAGCTGCTTTTGAGTATTGTAAAAGCAGATGGTGTATTGGCTTGCTTGAATAACACTTGCTATATATTCGGAAAAGTACCCAAACTGGATCAGCTCTCTTCATTCATATCATGGCTAGAGGAAAACCATACGGATGAATGCTTCCAGACCAACCAGTTTGGAAAAGAATTGCCTGATGGAATAAGAGAGACACTGGATACCTGTGGATTAATGATAACTCCTGTCAGTAGCAGGATGAGTGACTATCTAGTATGGTTCAGGGATGAAAAAGTTAAAAAGACCAATTGGGCAGGTAAACATGAAAAGAATGTAAAGAAAGATTCTGTCGGATACTACCTAACACCAAGAGCTTCCTTCTCTAGATATGTGGAAGAGCATAGAGGTATTTCAGAAGAATGGGCAAATGAAGAAGTGATCACAGCCAAATTTTTATCTAAGATTATACTAAACAGACATCATGAAGGAGAGATAGAAAGAGTATCTGAAGACCTAAATGACTTCATTAAGCACTCTACCAGTGCAATTTATATCACCAGTAAATCGGGAGTCATCGCGAAAGTAAATGAAACTTTCGCTCAACTGGTGAACAAAAGTGTAGTGAAACTGACTGGAACTAGGCTCTCTGATCATTTTCGTGCAGATGTATGCGAACAACACTTTGAACAAATTGATAAACTCGCCCAAGAACAAGAAACCAATACCTTCAAATTTCATCATACCCCAG
>JABSPG010000590.1 GCA_013214445.1 Ekhidna sp.
TCAATGCATCATCTTCATCCAAATCCACAACTTCTGCCTCTGCGTAGAGTTTGAGTCTTGCTCTTCTTGGGTAATCCATCAGGATCAACGAAACTCGGTTGTTGGTTTCCACATTACCAACAGTGATGTACTGTCTATTTCCACTGAAATCAATGAAGCCCAAAGTCTTATGATCGAGAACCTTCAGGAAGCCCTTTGGTCCTCCCCTATGCTGAATGTATGGAAAACCATTCTCTCCGTAGGATGCAGCATAAAAACTATCTCTTTCAGCAATTAGGCTAATTTCCCGTTCCGTCAGCCCATCGGTGGAAGTAAATCGTTCCATTCGATCGTAACTGGCTCTACTCCCATATTTCTCCTGAAGTTTTTTGATGGTGTCAGTAAATGCAAGGTTTGCGTAGTTCATTTTCTAGTTTTTAAAGTGGATTACTGTAGGTGCAACTCCCCAATGATTGGGAACTTCATCAGTTTCTAAGACCTTGAAAGAAGAACTGGCTCCTCCCAGGTACTCAGATTTTTGCTCGTAAACAACCGTATCTATGCGATGATAGCGAATTGCGTAGCTGCACATGACACATGGTTCATGAGTTGTAATAAGTACATGACCCGATAAATCCTTCCCGTGTTTAGTCACTACTTTTCGGATAGCTTCTAATTCGGCGTGCCTTGTGATATCACCATCTGCAGTTGCTTCTTTCCCTTCTGCGACAATATTATCCCCGTAAACCAACACTGCGCCTACGCCTGTATTTCCACCCTTAGCAGCTTCATTAGCCAGCTCCTTACATCGGATCATATACTTTTTGTACAACTCCACTTAAACTCAAACTGTCTCCAAAATCTGCCTTATCATTTGATTCGTAAAACCCCATTCATTGTCATACCAAGCCAAAACTTTGACGAGATCACCATCAACCACTTTTGTCATGCCCAGATCAGCAACAGATGCATATGGACTTTTAATGATATCCGAAGATACAATGGGATCACTTGTGACCGCAAACACCTCTTTATATCGATCCGTACCAGCCTCTTCAGAAAGGATCGTATTAATCTCCTCCACCGAAGTGTTTTTGTCAGTTACAATCGTAATATCTGAAATGGAGCCTACGGCTACAGGTACACGAATAGCCAACCCATCAAACTTGCCTTGATATTCTGGCATAGCTTTCGTCGTGGCAATAGCAGCTCCAGTAGTGGTTGGTATCAAGTTGTTTAACCCTGACCTTCCCATTCTTGGATTACTTGCATTGGGTCTATCCACAACTACATTTGAAATGGTATCCGCATGTACAGTGGTCATGATTGCTTTTTTTATACCAATCCTTCTGCCCAAAATCTCTATCACCGGACTGATGTTATTGGTGGTACAGCTTGCACATGAAAAGATGTTCACTTTCCCATCTTCAGAATTAACTCCATGTACTACCGTTGGCACATCTGCACTTTTCGTTGGGCCGGACAAAACCACCGTCTTAGCTCCTGCCTTAATGTGCTTCTCCGCATCTTCCTGGTTAGTAAAAATTCCAGTACTCTCGATTACAAAGTCCACCTCCAGCTCACCCCATGGAAGCTTCTCTGGATCAGATTCGTTGAAGAACTTGACAGGTTTACCTCCTACTAAAAGGGCTCCATTTTCAAACGCTACATTCTTTTCAAATGTACCATGCACACTATCGTACTTGATTAAGTAGGCAATGGATTCAGCTGGTGCAATGTCATTAACCGCTACCAACTCTAATTCTGGATGGTCGACCAACAGCTTAAAAGCTGTTCTCCCGATTCGACCCATTCCATTTATTGCTATTTTTTTCATCACTATTTCTATTATTAGGCTACTTCCACTTCCTGCAGGTGGTTAGATATCTTTTTGACCAATTCCGTTTTCGTTTGCAGGCCAACAATGATATCCTCAGGTTCTCCGTCTTTGAAAAGGATCATCGTAGGAATGCTTCGAATGTTGAAAACTCCGGCCAACTCTTGTTCCTTATCTACATCTACCTTTGCAATAATTGCTTTACCCTCAAATTCGGTAGCAAGCTCCTCTAAAACAGGTGCTATGGCCTGACATGGGCCACACCAGTCAGCATAAAAATCCACCAAAACCACAGGCCCAGCTTTGACTGTTTTTAGAAAATTATCTTTGTTTAGATACTGTATCATCGTCTTTTACATTTAAAATTTCGAAATGCTTTATTGTACATCATTAGACGAAAAGCAATCTGGCGATGTTGACACAAAAGACTGACAATACTTCCCTATCTGTTGTCAATTCTTCCCTCAGATAGGAGATCAACTTAGAAATGACTGTACAGAGGTTAAAAGGCAGGTCGATTACAAAATCCCTTTACTTAATTCATTGGTGATTGATAGGATTAAAGCTAACTACCATCTAGGGAATATTATTTGAGGCTATTGCTCTTGGAGCGTTCACCTAGAACTGAAAGTGGGCAAATGATCGTACTATCATAAACCGAGAAAGCAATCGTTACGTAATGAGCTATCTTGATGAGGTAGCGATTAAGAAAGGGATGATAAAGAAAAAACTATACCTATTAGTGCCATTGATCTTCTCACTTGTTGGATGCTGTGATAGCGACACCTATGAAGTCTCAATTTCTGGTTTGTCTACCAGAGCACTGGCCTTTGATGGGATCAACGCAATAGAAGTGGAAGAGGAAAATCCAATTGACAAGGAGGATTTAGTCATTGAATTACTGGTACTAGAGAACGAAAAGGTCGCCTCAAATGATCAATCCAAGGAATATCAGATAGTCAACGCTGCTGTTGTTCCTTGTGCCGATGACGAGTTTATTTACATAAACAGAATTGTGGATATTAAAGTAGAATCCATAGAGTCAAATGGCGAACGAATTAACCTTACCAATCAACTAATAATTCTTGGAAGCGAAGACTTAGTATCAGCATACATC
>JABSPG010000591.1 GCA_013214445.1 Ekhidna sp.
TACCGCTTAAAGAGTTACCGGTATTTGTGATTTCATCAGCAACCGAAGTTGTATCGGTACCAGCCCACCACCTGAAGTAGTAGTTGTCAGAGCCATTACCATCTACATCTACTTCAATGTTACCACTACCCGTATCTGCGGTAGGGTCACAGAATGTATCATCGTTTAGATCGACAAGTGAGATAACCGGATCAGTAGTATCGTCAGAAATCGTAAATACAATACTATCACTGGAGCAATAAGTTACACTATTCGTGATAACCGCTTTGTACGTACCGGCTGATAATCCTCCTAAGCTGTCGCCAGCTATTGTTTTTGTTCCAATGCTTGCCCCTGGCACATTGGCACTCCATGAGATGGAATAATCAGCAGAGATAGGAACAGCAACTCCATCTTCTCGAACAGAGGTAATCTCAATTGTGCCATTGCTTGGACTCGAGCAATTGTTATTGTCCGTTGCAACTGCGTCCCCGGCAGCAAAATCTACATTGATGCTTTTCACATTCTCATTTACTGAAACTGACGTATAAACAGCACATTCACTGTCAGGGGATGAGCGATCTACGATAGCAAGCGTATATGTTCCTCCGTCTACATTCTTCAACGTATCAACAAAGGTCGCACCTGCAGCTATGGTCTCAGTAGACGTGATATTTTCTATTATTCCAACACCTCCGTTGTTGTTAATCGTTGTGGTTGTGTCAGTACCGGCGAACCATTTAAAGTAGTAGTCTCCCGCATTAGCAGTTGTATTTTCAATTACAAATCGAATTTGACCAGCTCCTTCATCAGTGCCGGCATTCACTACACAGGCACTATCAATTGCAACAATACTTGTTGCAATACTTGGTAGGGTGATTATTTGAGGTATGTTCACGGTTAAAGTATCAGTAATACAACCCGTATTATTGTGTCTGGCAAACGCATAGTAGTCACCTGGTTCGAGGTTAGCAAAGATGTTACCTCCACCATAGGTCTGATCTGCAGTAGCAGGATTTAGAGTACCAAATTCAAATTGATAATCTGCAATATTCCCACTAGAAACATCAGAATTCCTGATTTCGATTCTTCCTTGATTTGTAGGACTGCAATCAAAAACCGTATCTATATCTGCGGCGAATAAACTATGGACTTCAAAATCATCCTGCACTGTGAAAGTTATCGTATCGGAGTAACACGTGTTATGTCCTGTAATTGAAGAAATTGTCTCGATCACCAAAGTATAATCACCTGCTGCTAGTAGTGAGTCTCTTGGGACACTATTATTATCTCCGTAAAAAGCCTCAAATGGTGCAGTTGTCACTGTATCCTGATCAAAAATACCACCGGAAACATCAGCGCCCGCAAACCACATGAAATGAATTCCTGTGGTAGTTGAGTCATCTGGGTCTAGCTTAGCTCTTGCGTAAATTCTTCCGTTACTGTTGCCAGTAAATCCCGGATCACAAACTGAATTATTCACAACAGAAGCCGAATCGAGAACAGGGAAGAAGGCTTTTTGTGCAACTGTATCTATTGCAGATAAAGTCCAACATTCCGATCCGCTAGTTTCTCTAGCAATAGCAGTGTAAGGGCCAGCTGGTAAGTTGTTGAAAGTTGCTTCTTGCCCTCCGTTAATGGCACCAATTAGTTCTCCTGCACCTCCATTATTAGTAGTGTCTCCATTGAAGAGTATTCCGCTAACAGGATCATATATATATGGAAAAACTAGTACTTCACCCGAAGAATTTGTAATAGTATAGGCATTATTTCGATCGGCAGGAACACCATTACCTGAATATAGATAGATGGCGTAATTCTCGATTGCATCTACTCCTGTTCTACTATTAAAACCGGTTACAGTGACGGTAGCTAGTTGACCGGTAGCACTTGAATTATTAATTGTTTCTCCATTTGTGAATGTTCCTGAAATGAGTGAAACTTGAATGGAACCGGAATCCTGACTGGTGGTGTCGTTCACTACAGCTAAAGCTCCACCACCATTACTAATTGTATCTAGAAGATCAAATGATCCAGTCAGCGTTCCTGATATTTGAAAATTATCGGAGAGGGCTACTCTTGCTTGACCATTGTCAGGGCATTCATCTACGTCTTCAATGGTAATGGTGGTAGTTGTTTGTATTCCATTAAATGGTAGATCAAAACTTTCTTGGTATCTACATCCAGTCCCATCTGCAACTGCAACTATAGTATATAGTCCGGTTATCAATCCATCGATTGATGAAGTAGTCGCACCGTTAGAAATAGTTAGCGATGTTGTTGCGTCATTTTCAAGGGAACTACCATTAGAAAGTTCCGACGGATCACTTCCGCTAGTAAAGTCTCCACTACCTTCATACCATTCGTATGTGTAGGTATCACCACCGGTAATTGTGACTGTAATTGCACCATCATTACCATCACAGGCGCTTGGAATATTGGTCACATCAAAGTCGAAAGAAGGTGCATTTGCACTTACTCCGTCAACTACCTGAATGGTTTTTGCTGAGCTTTGGCACGTTGTACCTTTCAGTGTTACAACCACGGTGTAGAATCCGGCTACTAGATTTTGTTCTTCAGAATCTGTGCCTAAAACAGTGCCCGACGTATTTGAACCTTCATACCATTGAAAATCATAGCTATCAGGAAAGGAGGGTGTAAATGCTGCATTGGCAGAATCAGGAGTTCCGGAACTGAATGAAGTGGTAACACCTGTAACCCTTGCCACTCCATTTGGAGTACAATTGGTCTGGTCTGTTTGACCAAGTGTTATAGCTAATGATGGTTGAGTATCTAGAATATTAACCTGCTCTGTACTGAAACAGTTGGTTGCATCATCAATGAGTTTTACGGTATAAAGACCCCCAGGAATGTTAAAGATAGAGTCGTTGTTAGCACTAAAGGTAACCGTTGCAATTGTAGCAGATGTAACTCTATTTGCACTTGAGGTCGAG